>NZ_DATJIY010000041.1:0-25749 GCF_035492835.1 Dinghuibacter sp. | reverse complement strand
GCAAGGTTTTGCGCAGGTGCGCGGAATTCCCTATCTTTGCATCCGTTACACTCTCTCGAGAACGGCTAGAGCGTACATTAACCATCCTTCGTACCTGTTACGCTGCCGTTGGTTACCACCGATAAATATTATTATGTCTTTTGAACAATTGCACCTCATCGCGCCCATCGCGGACGCGTTGAAAACTAAAGGTTATACACAACCTACGCCTATTCAAGCACAATCCATTCCAGTAATCCTGAAGGGTAAAGACCTCCTCGGCTGCGCGCAAACGGGTACGGGGAAAACGGCAGCCTTTGCCATCCCCATCCTTCAAACGCTGTTCCTGAAGAAACGCGGCGGCGACTTCCCGCCGGGCATCAAGTCGCTCATCCTGACGCCGACGCGCGAGCTCGCGATCCAGATCAACGATAGCTTTAAGGCATACGGCCAGGGCACGGGGCTCCGGCACGAAGTGATCTTCGGGGGCGTTTCGGCGGTACCCCAGATCCAGTCGCTGAAAAGGGGCACCGACATCCTAACGGCCACGCCTGGCCGCCTGTTGGACCTGATGAACCAAAAGGTCATCAGCCTGAAGGACATCGGGATCTTTGTCCTGGACGAAGCGGACCGGATGCTCGACATGGGCTTTATCCACGACGTCAAGAAGGTGATCGCGCAGCTGCCCAGGAAACGGCAGACGTTGTTTTTCTCCGCCACCATGCCCGCTGAAATCTCCGGGCTGGCCGATTCCATCCTAACGGAGCCGGTCAAGGTCTCGGTGACCCCGGTGTCATCGACCGCGGAAAAGGTCGAGCAGAGCATCTACTTCGTGGAGAAAAACGACAAACGCCACCTCCTCTCCCACTTGTTGAAAAATAACGTCCAGGGACGGGTGCTCGTTTTCAGCCGCACCAAGCATGGCGCGGACCGCGTGGCCAAGGACCTGGGCAAGCACGGCATCCGCGCGGAAGCCATCCACGGCAATAAATCGCAGAACGCCCGCCAGCGCGCGCTGGAGAACTTCAAATCCGGGGCGACCCGGGTCCTCGTAGCCACGGACATCGCGGCGCGCGGGATCGACATCTCGGAGCTGGCCTACGTGATCAACTTCGACCTGCCCAACGTTCCCGAAACGTATGTGCACCGGATCGGCCGTACGGGCCGCGCGGGCGCCAGCGGGAAGGCGTTGAGCTTTTGCGATACCGAGGAACGCGAATATCTCCGCGACATCCAGAAGCTGATCAAGCAGACGGTGCCGGTGGTCAGGGACCATCCGTTCGCAGGGAAAGCGGTGGCCTAAGGGTCGCGTGTATCGATCCGGTGCAGCCGTTGTAGCGAAAGCGAACAGCGGCGCCGCGTGGCGGCATTAATAATCAACGCATTACGGCATGGCATAGTTTTACCGGCGGTACGGCTATGCTCATCAGTTACCTCAAAATCGCCTGGCGCAACCTCCGCAAGGAGCGCCTCTTCACCATTCTGAACCTCGTCGGTTTGTCGACGGGGCTGGCCTGCGCGCTGCTTATCTGGCTGTGGATCGCCGATGAACGGGGCAAGGACCTCGGCAACCCCAGGGATGCGCAGCTCTACCAGGTGATGCAAAACCTGAAGGAAGAGGGCAAGGTCCAGACGATGTCGTATACGTCGGGACTGCTGGCGAACGGGTTGAAGACGGATTACCCACAAGTGGAGTATGCGGCGACGGTAGTCCCGGCGTCCTGGTTCGGGAACCCGGGGGAGCTGTACGTGGGGGACACGCTGATCAAGGCGCGCGGGCAGTTCGTGTCGCCGGACTATTTCGAGCTCTTTTCCACGCCCTTTGTCGCGGGCGATGCGCATGGCGTCAAGACCGACGTCCATTCCATCGCGATATCCAACCGGATGGCCACGGATTTTTTTGGCAGCGCGCAAAAGGCGCTGGGCAAAAACCTCCGCTGGAACCAGGGCGAATTCGACGACACGTATACGATCACGGGGGTCTTTGCCGACGTCCCGTCGAGCAACACAGACCCCTTCGATATCCTGCTCAACTTTACACTATTCGCGCAAAAAAGGCCGGGGATCGTGACCGACTGGGGCAACAGCGACCCGAGCACGTTTATCCGTCTGAAAGAGGGCACGGACGTGCCGCGTTTCGAGGCGGCCATCGCGAGCTATGTCAAGAACCGCGATAAATACAAAGAAGACAAGGTGCTGTTCCTGCGCCGTTTTTCAGACCGGTATCTCCACGACGAATATACCGACGGGAAGCTGACCGGCGGGCGGATCACGTATGTGCACCTGTTTTCGCTGATCGCCTTGTTTATCCTGGCGCTGGCGTGTATCAACTTTATGAACCTTTCGACGGCCAGGGCCTCGCGCCGGCTGAAGGAGGTGGGTATCAAAAAAGTGGTGGGCGCGCGCCGCGGCACGCTGGTGGTACAATACCTCGGGGAGTCGGTGCTGATGAGCCTGCTGGCGCTCGTGGCGGCGTTGGGTCTGGTCGTGGCGTTCCTGCCGGCGTTCAACGCCATGACGGGGAAAGAGCTGCACCTGGGGCTGGACGGCCGGCTGGTCGTCGTCGCACTGGCGACCGGGCTGGTGGCGGGCAGCTACCCCGCGCTGTACCTGTCCGGTTTCAAACCCATCAGCACCCTCAAGGGCGCGCTGCCCGGCTCGGCGGCGGAGCTGCTGGTCCGGAAGGGGCTGGTCGTTTTCCAGTTCACGCTATCGGTCGTGGCTATCGCCAGCGTGCTGGTTATCTACCGGCAGCTTCACTATATCGTGACGCGCGACCCCGGGTATAGCCGGGACCACGTCGTCGACTTCCCGATCCCGGTGAGCACGCCGCAAAGCGAGCAGGCGGCCCAGGCGCTCTTAAATGAAATCCGCGGCTTCCCCGGCGTGGTGAGCGTGGGGACGCACCACCACGACTTCAACGGCGGTCACGGCGGTATCGGCGGGTTCGACTGGCCTGGCAAGCAACCCGGCCAGGAAATGAATTTCGCCAACCTGGAGGTGGGTTATGGGTTTATGCAGACGATGGGTCTGAGGCTCAAAGAGGGCCGGTATATGTCCGACGATTCGAACGCCAAACGCGAAATCGTTTTTAACGAGGCGGCGATAAAATTCATGGGCCTCAAAAATCCCGTCGGCAAAACGATCACCTTCTGGGGCGGCCACCACGTGATCGTGGGGGTCGTCAAGGACTTCACCTTCGAATCCGCATATAAGACGATCACCCCCGCCTTTTTCCAGGTATTCCCGGTCGCCGACAACGTCGTGGTACGGATCCAGGGCGGATCGGAGCACGCCGTGCTCGGGCGGCTCCAGCGGGTGTTCGCGAGCTATTACCGGGGGCTCTCCTTTGACTATCGCTTCCTGGACGAGGAATACGCGGCGCTGTATGCGTCCGAGGAAAGGGTGTCCGTGCTGTCGCGTTATTTCGCGGGGCTGGCGATCCTGATCTCGTGTCTGGGGCTTTTTGGCCTGGCCGCGTTTTCGGCCCAGCGCCGTCAGAAGGAAATCGGTATCCGGAAGGTCATCGGCGCCTCGACCGCGCGGATCGCGCTCATGCTATCGGGCGACTTCTTCAGGCTCGTCGCGCTGGCCGCGGTGATCGCGCTGCCGGTCTCGTGGTGGCTGATGCGCCGATGGCTGGAGTCGTTCGCCTTCCGCGTCCCCCTGGGGGCTGACGTCTTCCTGATCGCCGGCGTGGCGATCATGGGGATTACGCTGGGGACGATCGGGTTCCAGTCGTATAAGGCGGGGCAGGCGAGCCCGGTGAAGAGCCTACGGTCGGAATAACGGGGGCGTAGGCGCGGTGGGGCGAAGCGTTGCATCACTTCATCGCTTTTGCGCGGGTGCGCAGCGCGAAAAGGCGCTGCTGCTGGTCGGGGTGCGCTCCCCAGTAGTCGAGGTCGACGTTGGCCAGGGCGCCCAACAGGTCGCCGGGGTAGACTTCGGTTTCCAGGAGGGGATTGGCGGCGAGAAGGCCGAGGGCCAGGGGGACGAGCTCTTCCAAACGTGTCTGCTGGGAGACCAGCAGGCGGATATCGGCGGGGGTGAGCGTGGCGGTGGGGACTTCGCGGAGGGCGGTGAGGCGTTCCTGGAGTTTCATGACGCGAAGGCTTTTAGGTCTTCAATATTATATCCGTCACCGGTCCGGACCTCGTAGAGGAGGCGGTGGTTGAGGTCGGTGATCTTGAGGTATTGTTTCCAGACGTTGCGGCCCATGTCGCTCGAGACGACGGAGACCAGGACGTTGGCGGCGTCGAGGGTGTCGGTGTGGAGGCGGCCCCACTGCATATAGGTGAGGGTGTACTGGCGGCCGTCAAAGGTGACCGAGCGGACGATCTTCCGGAGGAGGAGGCCCACTACGAGGGCGGCCAGGAAAAATCCCGCCGTGACTAAACTACCGTGAAAGATCAGGGCGGTCGCTAAAAATAACAGGCCGATGATGGCCAGGGGGAGTAGAAGCAGGGGCCAATACTTGTTTCTGCTGGTAAGCGTCTTCATTGTATTCCGAGTCGTTTATGAATCTCTTCGGGGGTGAAATCCGCGCGGCGGAAGGGGTGCGCCTCCGTGTTAAAGACGTAGTCCCGGACGTTGACGGAAGGGTTGCCGCCGAAGAGGAGGTAAAAGTACTTCATCGTTTCGGCAAAAAAGAAGGTTGGGAGCTCGTTGTTCTGGCGTTTGGTCCGGACGTCCGAGATGGAGGAGAAGGCCAGGGGCGTGCGGCAATACCGCAGGATGTCGTTGTAAAAGGTATAGCCCATTTCCCGGTAGCGTTCCTTACCGGTGAGGGTATATAAATAATAGGCGGATTCGATGATCTCGGGGTTGAGGTCGTAGCCCGGGTCGGTGACGGTGTCGGCGTGGTAGTCGTACCCGCCGGGCTCCAGGCCGTAGTGGTTCCAGAGCCAGTACCAGGTGTGCTCCAGCTTTTCGGCGCGGTGGAGGTCGCCGTCCATGGCCAGGATGGAGGGGAAGAACGCGTCGTAGAGGGTTACCTCGGACCGGACCTTGGCGCCGGTCCGCATGTCGACATAGCCGTACCAGAGGGAGGTGTCGCTTTCCTCCGGGATATAGCGGTTGATGGCGGCGATGCTGGTGTCCCACATGGTCTTTAGCTCCGGATCGTGGAAGAGGCGCCAGCTTTTAAACAGGTACTCGAAATACGAGTCTTCGCAGGCGCCGATAAAGCTGCGGGTGTCCAGCCACGCGCCGGTGTTGACGTTGATGTCGTACCCGACCAGCCCGAGGGGTGAACGCCTGGAGAACAACGCCACGCTCGCCTTTTTACCCGCCCGGTAATACTTCGGGTCGCCGGTGTAATAGCTGAGGATGCCCATCTCGAAGACATAGGACCCGGCCTCGGCGACGTTGACGCGTTCGCCCTTGACCGCCCCGGTGCGGAGGTTGACCCAGTAATACGGGATGCCGGTGGGGCTGGCAAAGGCTTTGAGCTCCCGGTCGCCGAAGTCGCGGGCGCGGGCCAGGATACGCGGGTCGCGCGTCCACTGGTACATATTGAGCAGCCCACCCAGGATCCGGATGTTGACCTCAAAGGTTTTTACATAGATATCCTTGTCAAAACGGACGCTGTCGATGATATAGCGCTCGACCTCCCGGGCCTGGCTGTCGAGCCCCATGACGCGCATGGTGCTGTAGGCGTCGATCGGGGAAATGTGCAGGCTTTCCTTATACCAATCGGAGCTGCCGCCGGTGATGGGCAGGAGCACGTCGTGGCCCCAGGCGTACTTTTTATAGGCGTCCCACGAGCGGACAAACTCCCGCCGGACGTCGGCGGCGGTGGGGTGGCCGTGGGTGGTCGTGCCGTACTGGGCTTCCGCGCGCGTGGCGACCAGCAAGGCCAGCAAAGTCAGATAGCGCATCCACCAATATACGGATTAATTGTTCTGCCCCTGCCCCATCCCGTTGTACAGGTTGAACCGCTCCACGAGCTCCACGATGTTGCGGACGTTGAGCTTTTGGAAGATCCGGACCTTGTAGGTCGAGACGGTGGAAATCTGGAGGTGGAGCAGCCGGGCGATCTCGGCGATGCCGTGGCCCTGGATGAGCAGGCGGACGACCTCGGTTTCGCGGTTGGACAGGGTCAGCAGCGGGTTGGACACCTCCTGTTTCTTCTGGTGGATCTTGTCGAGCAGGTACGCCTTGACGGAGGGACCGAAGTATTTTTCGTTGTTAAGGACGCTGCGGATCGCGTACTTGATCTCCTGCTCGTCCGAGTTCTTCATCAGGAAGCCATCGGCGCCGGCCTGGAGGTAACGAAAACCATAGAGGTGCTCGTCGTACGCGGTAAAGATCAGTATTTTCAGCCCGGGCTGACGTAAACGGAGGACGTCGATCATCTGGAAGCTGTTGCCGCCGGGGATGTTGATGTCCAAAACGAGGAGGTCGAAAGGACGTTCCTCTACGAGTTTCAGGGCGTCGTCGAAGTTGGCGGCCTCGGCCACCGATACTTCTTCGAACATTTCACGGATCAGGGCTATGGTTCCGAACCTGACGATGGCGTGATCATCCGCCATTAGAATATTCACCATTAACTGTTATTTTTTAGGCTATTCAGAAAATTCCAGAACCATAACCGTACCCCCTTGCTCGCCTCGGCTTACAATGAGTTTACCTTTTAATCTTCCCAACAATTCCCGAACCAACATCAGTCCCAAACCGGCCGGGCGGAAGTCTTCCCCGGGCTTTGGACCCAGAAAGCCCGCCGCTTCTGTGTTACACCATTCGATGTATTCGCGGCTCATCCCCCTACCGGTATCGGCTACCTGTATAAAGACCCTGTTTTCCCTGTGTCCACCGGACACGACCACACTTCCCCCGGACGTAAATTTGATAGCATTGTCCAGAATATTGTGCAGAATGACGGCCAGGCAATCGGGGTCCGTGTCCAGCGTCAGCGCCGGGTCGACCTTGTTGGCGATTTCAATGCCCTTGGCGTGGGCGATATGATGAAAGAGGGTCGCCTTGGCGGCCACCGCCAGGTGGACATTGACGGCTTTGAAGCGTCCGTCCGTCGCCGCCCTGAGCTGGACCCTCGAATATTGCAGCAGGTCTTCCACCATGCTGTGCATGCGCTCGGCGCTCTGGTAGAGGAGCTGGGCCCGGTCGGCCAGCCCTTCCCCCGGGAGGCCTTTTTGCAGGTCGTCCTGCAGGGACCGTGCCGTCCACATGAAGTACCGCAGCGGCGTCCTGATATCATGGACGATGGCGCCGATCAATACCTGCTGCATGTACAGGACGTGGCCCCATTCCCCGGGCTGCCACCCGGGGCCGCTCTCGTTAACCGATTTAGCCGAAGTGTTAGACATGTTTCGTCAGCCTCCTCCTGAAAACAGGACTTCTTCGACACGGCCGACGGCCCCGCCGAGATGCCCCGCTTCTTCCTTGATTATCGTCACCAGGGCCGATAGTTCCCTGCCGGGGCCGGCGACCGAGCCGCCACCCGCGGAGAGCAGGTTTTCCATCATCTGCGAGACCCCCATGACGTTGGATAGGTGTGTTCTCAATTGGTTAGAAATAATGTGTTTGCTGGCGTCCAGCGCGAAGCGGGCTTGCATCAGCGGGCTGATGTCCACCAGGCTGATGGAGACGCAGGGTTCAGGCCCGTAGTGAAAGGGCATGATTTCCACGCGGTACCATTCCTGGCGCCCATCGGGGTAGCTCCAGCGGTCGCTCCCCACGGAGCCCCGCCCGGCCAGGGCCATATCGATCTTACGACAAAGCTCGACGCCAAAGCCGTTCCGGAGGGTGTCGTGGAGGTTGCCGCCGATGATCGGCAGGCGCCCGGTCCGGGCCTTTATCCACTGAATGGCTTCGCGGTTGAAGAAGCGCAGCTCCCCCGTATCGCCCAGGCAAAACTGGGCCGCGGGGGTGGCGTCAAAAAAAAGCTTACCCAGGCTTTGGAGGGAGCCCAGGGGCTGGGCGTCGAGGAAGTGATCGATCTTATCCACGCCCACGGCGTAGATCAGCGGGTTGCCCCCGGTGGTGGCGGGCGGCAGCAAACTCATTTTCCATTCCGTCAGACAACAGGAACCTTGCGTATTGGTCAGGCGGAGCGAAGACACGACGAGATCGCCCGGGCTTTGCCGGCAGGCGTTGAGCGTAGCTTCGAGAACGGGATATTCATCGGGATGAAGGGCGCGGGCGAAAACATTGCGCCCCTGGGTGGTCATAGTCCATTCGGGGTCTCCGACAAAAGCCCTTAGAAAGGACTTGCTTGTATAAACACAATCTCCCCATGGGTCAAAGTGTACCATCCAGAGAGAGTCTGGTTTTGAGGTAGGCGGATAAGAAAACATTCCCTGTCCTTTTTAGAGGGGTTAATAAATAAATCCGCAGAGCCTACCTGTGTAATTGTACCGGGAACAATTAGACCGCATTTCCAGCCGGTGGCTGAAACACCAGTGTACGGGAAATTGGAGCGAAGGTATACCCGATTAAAAAGATATCGGATAGAAAACTTCGCATCGGCACGTAGTCGCAGTACTACAATACACTTGTACCAGGGCTTCTACCCTGGATTTTGTTTAGAACGAGGGAACATTCAAAATGATGGGGAGTAGCAATTGGCCTTCATAGTAACGGATTTTGTTGCCACTAATATACATCTTAATTTCGTAACATGCATGCAGGCCCTGAGAAGAAATTTTACTTCCCCAATTTAGACGGTTTAAGGGCCATAGGAGCCAGCGTAGTCATGATCGGCCACGTGTCTTTCCTTCGCAGCCTGCATGGGGAAAACGCGCAGGAATGGTTTCCGGTGTGGGGAAAGGTGGGGGTGGCGCTGTTTTTTACGCTGAGTGGATTCCTGATAACTTCCCTATTGCTCCGGGAGCTCTCCGCGACGCGAACCATACGTCTTAAGGAATTCTATATTAGGCGCATCCTGCGCATCTGGCCGCTCTATTACTGGCTGGTGATCCTGTGTATCGGGCTCAACTTCATCCCCTATTTCAAAATCCCGGGCCTGAGCGACCAGATGATCCACGGACTGACCTTTTTGAGCCTGCTCAACATCCTGCTCATCATCCCGAATTTCACCCACCTCTATATCCCCTACTCCGACCAGCGGTGGAGCATCATCGTGGAGGAGATGTTCTACCTGATCGCGCCGGCGCTGGTGCGGTGGGTGCGGGTCCGGCGGCGGCTGGTGGTGGCATTTTGCTTGCTGATCGTGCTCTCGGAGATCGGGTCGCTGGTGTTGCGGTCCGTGCGGCTTTCACCGGGGTTCGTGTTCGAGGTACTGGAGCAATTGAAATATATGGGGTGTATCGCGGTGGGATGCCTGACGAGCGTGCTCTTTTTCGACCGGGACCCCGCGCTGAAGCGGGTGTTGTTTTCGGTCGGGGTCCAGGTGCTGGTTACCGTGCTGGTGGTGGCGTGCGTGGCTTACACCTTCTATTACACCCACGACGAGCGCAGTATCGACCTGCGGGTGTATTGCTTGCTTTTCGCGGTGGTGATCCTCAACGCGGCCCTCAACCCGCGGACGATCTTCCGGCTGGAGAACCCCGTCCTTCGGTTCCTGGGCAAGATATCCTATGGGATCTATATGTACCACATGGTGTGTATCGGCGCGGTCTATGGGCTGGTTCGCCGGATGCCGGTTAATTACCTGACGCAGAATCTATTATTATATATAGGGTCGATCGCGCTCACCATCGGGGTTTCCTGGCTGTCCTTTACCTATTTTGAGGCCTGGTTCCAGCGCCTCCGGCCGAAGTTCCAGCAGCTGGTCACCCGACCCGCCAGGCAAGTCCCCGCCGCGTAAGAAGCAAGTCCCTGCCGCTTAATAACTTAACACTGTGGAAAAAATTCGGTTAATAGATACCGTAAATTTCACATTGCGGTTTCGTTAAATTACTATATTTGGCAGGCATTCATTCCCCACAAGTTTTAAAGGCTATGTATAACCCCGGACGGTCCGAAGCGCCTCAAAGCCGCGGTGGACGCGGGTTTCGCAGGATTTAACCGCGTGATTTACATACGTTTAACAATACTACCCGGTTGGTGGTATTGCTCGAACCAGGAGATTAAGGTACCTTGCCCTTGTAAATCACACGAAAGTTTTTTAGAAGGAGAGAACAGGTATAACTACGGTCAGAAAGCTAATTTGTAGATATTATTTTTGTAGCACTCCTTTTGTAAGAGTTTATAAATATCAGTTCTAATATCCACCCCTGGAGACATCCACTCCGTATTCCAACATCCTGATACCCGCCCGGTGTGCCGAGAGGGGGCGAAAAGCCAAAAAGAATTTCAGTTATCGAGCAAGTAATATGATTCAAAAATATCGCTTGCTTACGTTGCGCCTCTGTCTCAATATTTGGAATGTCGTGTCTCCCCGGACACTACAATCCCAGGGGTCTTTCCGTGAGCAAACCCGTTTTTGGAAAAAAGCTGTAAAAGGTATCGGAATGCGTGAATTCCAAGCAAGAACTGTGCCGATCTACACTTTCGCAGCATTTAATTTCAGCCTACCCGTTTCGGGTAAATGCTTGGATATGTGGCTACTGCCCGTTACCCAGTTTTGGGTGATATGGAACGGGGTGCTAATTGTTACGGCTATTATCGCGATTGCTGCAGCGCTGGTCATGCGCAAGGAATTTGACCGGAAAAAGGAAAAGGTCGCTTACAACAACCGGCTTCTCGAATTGGAAGCCAAGGCTTTAACCAGCCAGATGAACCCACACTTCATCTACAATTCGCTGAGCACGGTGCAACACCTGATCGTGTTGAACGAACAACAAAAGGCCTTTGACTATATCTCGGACTTCTCTTTGCTGATGAGACAGATGCTGAACAACTCGAGGAAGTCGTATGTGGCGCTGGAAGACGAGATCGATTTTTTGACCCGCTATTTGGAGCTCGAACGGTTTCGCTTCAGCAACTCCTTCGAGTACGAGTTCCAGGTCGAAGACGCGATCAAGGTGCATAGCCATTGTATCGCCCCGATGCTGATCCAGCCGATCCTGGAGAACGCGATCAAGCACGGGATGGGGCCCAAGAAGGAAAAAGGGATGTTGAAGATCGCTTTTTCCTTTCACAAGGACATCCTGGAATGCACGGTGGACGACAACGGCGCGGGATGGAAAAAGACGAGGAGCGCGACCAGCGCGCTGAAACACGAATCGACGGCGCTGAACATCATCCGGGAGCGTCTGAATGTAATCAAATCCTATGACGACAATCCCGGGAAACTGGAGATTATCGACAAAGCCAGCAGCGGATACAACGAAAGCGGAACCTTAGTCAGAATTTTTATACCGATTATCAATTCATTGTAAAGCCTAACCTTACCTATTCAATTTTTAAAAACCTTAAATGTGCCGTTATGAAGAAAATCAGAGCAGCTATCGTGGACGATGAACAAGCCAACCTCCACATCTTGCGGAACATCCTGCAGACCCAATGTGAAGGGGTCGAGGTAGTATGGGAAGCGGATAACCTGGAAGATGCCAAGAACAGCATCCGGGAAAACGAGATTGACGTCCTGTTCATGGACATCGAAATGCCCCCGAACAACTCCTTCCAGCTGCTGGAGGCCATCGCCCAGCCCAACTTCGAAGTGATTTTCGTGACGGCTTACCAGGAATATGCCCTGCGCGCCCTGAAAATGGCGGCCCTGGACTACATCCTGAAACCCATCAAGGGCTCCGACATCGTCAACGTCATCGAGAAGATCCGCAAGAACAAGAAGAACAAGCTCGGCGAACTGACCGGCATCATCAAGCACTACGTCAACGGCATCCCCGAGAACTTCTCCAAGATCGTCGTACACGTACAGGACGGCTACGAGGTGATCGACATCAACAACATCATTTATATCGAGGCCCTGGACAGCTACACCAAGCTGCGCCTGGTGGGGAACGTCTCCTATGTCGCGTCCCGCTCCCTCAAGGAATACGAAGAAATCCTGTCTGAAAAGGGCTTCTACCGTGTCCACAAGTCCTACCTGGTGAACCTCCGGCACATGATGAAGATCATCAAGGGCGTCGCCCCCTCCGTGGTGATGACCAACGGCGCCTGTATCCCGGTGTCCACCCGGAAGAAGGACGTGTTCTTCACGGAGCTCAAGGAGGTTATTTACTTCTAAATTTTTCGCCTATCGAATTGTAGCTACTCTGCTCTGATTAACCTATTTACCGCACCTTACCCTCAGTCTCTCTTTTGGGCCTGTTTTAGGGCCGTCTTATAGAGCCATAACGGTCGCTCCTTCGCGGGGCGGCCGTTTTTCTTTTTATCGCTTGCGAAAGACCTCGATGTAACCATTTGTCGGCCTCCGGGGCGCCAGGAAGGAGTCTATCAGCTGGTAGTGCGCCAGCAGGCTGTCCCGTACGCGGAACGGGTAAAAGTTATTGAGCGTGGGGACGTATTCGAAGAAAACGAGGTCGTAGCGGCCGGCGGCGATGCGCGCGCAGGTCGTGTCGGCCTCGCGGTTGAACATGCAGACGCCGAGGTGGTACCAGAGGGGTTCCATGGGGCCGCGGTCCTCGGTGAAGTTGAGCTCGCGGGCCAGGGGGGTGAGCTCGCTCATGTTCAGGACGTGGGGACGGACGCCGGCGGGCAACGTGCGGGTGGTGGGAGCCGAGGGCGCCCAGGGGTCGGTGGCGGAGGGGTTGGCGGAGCCGCCGTGGGGTTGCATGCCGCCGCCGTTGATGCCGGACATGGCGGTGTCGGCGTCCATGGCGCTCGTGGCGCCGATGGCGATAGGGATGGGCGCGCCGGTGAACTCCGGCAGCTGGCGGACGCGGAGGACGCCGGCTACGGTGGAGGGCGGCAGATAGATGTGTTTAAACGACGCCATGGAGGGTATTTCGGTCCAGGTGGACTCGTCCTCGTAGTGCGTGGTGTCGGGGTTGATCATGTAGGTGTCGCGGTTGATCACGTTTTCGCCGGTGGCGGAAACGGTCGCGATGGCTTTGGGGGGGAAGGCGCGGGAGACGAGGCGGTCGAGGTATTTCCAGTAGGAGCCGGACCACCAGAGGAGGACGCCGGCCAGTACCCAGGCCAGTCGGGGTCTCGTGTCGGGGTTCCACTGGGTGAGCTGGAAGAAACCGGTGAGGAGGTAGGCGATGGCGAAGGCGTGGAAGAATATATTATTATCGGGGGGCGTGTAGCTGGTGACCTGGAAGATGGTCGCGGAGGCGAGGATGCCGAGGGTCAGGAGCAGGAAGCTCATTTCGGCGCGGTCGTTCCAGAACTGGCGCCAGCCGTGGAGACGGCCCTTGACCAGGACGATGAGCAGGGTCATCAGGAGATAGAACTTGATCCACTGGGAGGCGGCAAAGAACTCGCCGAGGATGTCGCGCGGCGACAGGCGCGCGGTGTGCGGGGGTTGGCCGTGGTTGAACCAGTAGCCGAAGCTGTAGCGGGTGAAGGGGAGGATGACGACCAGGGCGATGGCGATAAAGAGGCCCCAGAAAAGGAGCGCCGCGCGCCAGCGCCTGGTCACGATCGCGTTGTAGAGCGCGAGCGCGGACGCGGTGGCGAACATCAGGAATCCGCCGTCTTGTTTGGTGAAGAAGGACAGGAAGATGAAGAAGGCGGCGCCGAGGAGATAGAGGAAGTGGCGGCCGCCGGCATCGGGGTCGGCGCCCCCGCCAGTGGAGGGGGCGGCATTGAGGGTCGGGAGGGTTTTGGCCGAGCCAAAGGCGAGGCCGCCGAGCAGGAGGTTGATCCCGACGATGCCGTATAATATATCGGTGTTGTTATACCACGGCCAGAAATTGATCAATATATAAGACAGGCAAAAAACGAGCACTGAGGCTACGCGGACGCCAAAGGAGACGTTCAGGCGGCGGAGGAGCGCGCGGAAGGAAAGACCGGCCAGGATGTTCAGGAGCACTTGGGCCTTTATCAGGGATAACATGCTGGGGCCGAACAGCTTAAAAAAGAGGGCGGGCATCAGCCAGAAGCCGATCCCCATGGGGAGGCCGAAGTCCTTATAGGGGAGCTGGCCTTGGTAAAGGCGGTAGGCGCCTTCCCAGGAAAGGAAGATATTGACCCGGTATGGGAAGTGCAACGCTAACGGAATCAAGGAGAAAGCGATGACCAGGGCCGCGTCTGTCCACTTCGGTAAGGGGGAGGTAAGGCGCATATGGGCTTATTTTTTCAGGCAGGAAAGATAGCGATCATCGTTTAACCCGAAAAATCCAACGTACGTTAAATAAAACCACCCCTTCCCGGGAATGCCCGATTTGGTTTTAAACCGATGGTTACCTTGCATGCATTATAGTTTTGTTTACCGCTTAAACCCCACCGCAGTACCATGAATTATATTAACGAGGCGATTGGTGATTTGAAGACGTATGGCCAGAAACATTCGGAGGATTATAAGACCGCCGACCCGTTTCCCAGCATCTATTTTGACAACTTCTTCAATCCTGACGTACTGCACTCGGTGCTCGACGAGTTCCCCGATATGTCGAAGAAACCGGACCTCCAGTTCAACGATCCCAACCAGATCAAGCTCGCCTCGAAGGGCGAAGGACGGTTCGGAGAGCGGACGAAGCTGTTTATGCACTACCTCAACTCCCAGCCCTTCCTGGAGTTCCTGACCGAGCTTACCGGGATCGAAAACCTGATCCCCGACCCGTTTTACGACGGCGGCGGGTGTCACCAGATCCAGCCGGGCGGGATGCTGAAGCTCCACGCGGACTTCAACAAGCACCCCAAGACGAAGCTGGACCGCCGGATCAACGTGCTGGTCTATCTCAACGAGGACTGGGACGAGTCCTATGGCGGCCACTTTGAGCTGTGGGATACCGAAATGAAGGGCGCCCGTAAGAGGATCCTGCCGCTGTTCAACCGGATGGCGATGTTTTCGACGACGAGCAATTCGTACCACGGGCACCCCAACCCGCTGACCTGTCCCCCGGACCGGTCGCGGAAGTCGCTGGCGCTGTATTATTATACCAACGGCCGGCCGGTGGAAGAACAGGAGGTGAGCGACGCAGACCACAACACGATCTTCAAATACAGGGCGGAGGACAAGAAAGCGAGGGCGCTGACCTCGCTGAAGGAAACCGCCAAATTGTGGATACCACCGATCCTCATCGGGGGGCGGCATAAGGAAAAAGCGGGGTAAACATGGCCGGGATACAACTATACGGACTGAAACTACGTAACACTCTATGACCATGCTTACCTCTTCACAACTCACCCACGACAGGGCGCGCGCAGGCGGGCTCAAGGCGGTCCTACCCTATCTGCGGCTGATGAGGCTGCATCACTGGGTAAAGAACTCCTTTCTCTTCCTACCGCTGTTCTTCGCGGGTGAGGTTTTCAATGTTGACTTGCTGCTGCACACGCTCTGGGGGTTCTTCGCCTTCGGGCTCGTGGCGAGCAGTATTTACATTCTCAATGATTTCATGGACCGGGAGTCGGACCGCTTGCACCCTGTAAAGTGCAAGCGGCCGCTCGCGTCCGGCGAAGTGTCGCCTGCCGCGGGGCTGGTCCTGTCGGCCCTGTGCCTGGCGGGCGGTGTTACGCTGGCGCTCTTTATCAAGGAGAAATTCCTCTTTGTACTGATGATCTATTTCTTCATGAACCTGGGGTATTCCCTGGGGTTGAAGAACGTTTCCATCCTTGACGTATTCATACTCGCGCTGGGGTTTGTTTTACGCATAAAGGCCGGGGGGGTGATCACGCACGTCGCCATTTCGCAATGGCTGATGATCATGATCTTCCTCCTGGCCATCTTTATGGCGGTGGCCAAACGCCGTGACGACGTACTGATCAAGCTCTCCACCGGCATGGACATGCGCAAGGTGGTCAAGGGCTATAACCTGGACTTCCTGAACGTGGCCATGTCGCTGATCTCGGCGATCATCATCGTGGCGTACCTGATGTACACGATATCGCCGGAGGTGATGGCGCAGTGGAAGACGTACCGGCTCTACTACACGACGATGTTCGTGATCGCGGGGCTGCTGCGGTATTTGCAGATTTGTCTCGTGGAGAATAATACGGGGTCGCCGACGAAGCTGCTGCTCAAGGACCGGTTCCTGCAGGTGACGTTGCTCTTGTGGGGCGCGAGCTTCTATGCGATCATATACATGCCGAACTTTAATTTGTTCAAGTAGATGAAGAAAGCCGTAACGAATTGGGGGAATTATCCGATCATGGAAAGCGAGGAAATAACCTTCCGCACCATCGGCGAGCTGAAATCTCAGCTGAATACGGATAAGGCGGTCATCGCCCGGGGGAACGGACGCTGTTATGGCGACGCTTCCCTGTCCGAGGTTACGGTCAATACGCTGAAATACGATAAGATCACGGCCTTCGATACGGAGACCGGGGTCATCACCTGCCAGGCGGGGGTGACGCTCGACCAGCTCCTGGACGTGATCGTCCCGAAGGGCTGGTTCCTGCCGGTGACGCCGGGGACCAAGTTCGTGACGATCGGCGGCATGGTGGCTTCCGACGTGCATGGCAAAAACCACCACGTGGACGGGGCGTTTTCGCGGCACGTGCTGGAGCTGGATTTGCTGACGGGGTCGGGGGATATCGTGACGTGTAGCGCTTCGCACCTTCCTGAATTGCTGGAAGCTACCTGCGGCGGGATGGGACTGACGGGGATCATCCTGTCGGTGCGGTTTCAGCTGAAACCGATCGAGACGAGCTATATCGCGCAGCACCGGATCAAGGCGCCCAACCTGGAGGCGTTGCTGGAGTTGTTCGAGACGCACAAGGATGTGACGTATTCGGTGGCGTGGATCGATTGTCTGCAAAAGGGTGACGCCTTTGGGCGGAGCATTTTGCTGATGGGAGAACATGCTAAGGCTGCGCAGGTCGCCGGCGGTGATCCGCTGAAGCTGCCGCGGAAAAAAAGCATCCGTTTTCCCTTCAATCTTCCCTCCTGGGTACTCAATACGTTTACGGTACGGGCCTTTAACTGGGTCTATTATAACAAGGCGCTGCACAAGGACAAGCACTCGATCATCTCCTACGATACCTTTTTCTACCCGCTGGATTCGGTGCTGCACTGGAACCGGGGCTATGGGAAGAACGGGTTCGTGCAGTACCAGTTCGTGATCCCCATCGAGAACAAGCAGGGGCTGATCGATATCCTGAAACGCATCAGCGATAAGGGCTGGGGCTCGTTCCTGGCGGTGCTGAAGGTGTTTGGGGAGCAAAAGGGGGGTATCCAGTTCCCGATGGAGGGGTACACGCTGGCGCTCGACTTCCCGGTGCGCGAAGGGCTCTTCCCTTTCCTGGAAGAGCTCGACCAGCTGGTGCTGAGCTATGGCGGTCGCATCTACCTGTCCAAGGACGCGCGGATGTCCGCGGAGACGTACCGCAGCGGGTACAACGGCGCGGCGGAGCACTTTTCGAAGTTGTTACATCAATATAACCCGGAACAAAAATTCAGATCGGTACAGTCGGCGAGGCTTGCGATTACGCGGAGCTGACGCCGGGACGGCATAATGGACACTATGGCGGAAGCACTCATTTTAGGCGCGGGTTCGGACATGGCGGTAGCCATCGCCCGGCGGTTGGCGGAACGGAAGGTTAACCTTGTCCTGGCGGGCAGGGATATGGAATTGTTATCGGATCTCCGCGCGGATCTGGAGATACGGTATGGCGTGGGGGTGCGGTTGGTGTATTTTGATGCGCTCGACTATGCGTCGCACCGGTCTTTTTATTCGGAGCTGGGCTCTCCATCGATTACGGTGTGTGCGTTTGGATATCTCGGCGACCAGGATAAGGGGATGGAGGATTGGCTCGAGGCGGAACGCATCCTGGCGACCAACTTTACCGGCGCGGTGTCGATCCTGAATATCGTCGCGGCGGATTATATGCAACGCGGCTCGGGGATGATCGTGGGGATATCCTCGGTGGCCGGCGACCGCGGCCGCGGTAGCAACTATCTCTATGGGAGTGCGAAAGCCGGTTTTACGGCGTATTTGTCCGGTTTGAGGAACCGGGCCTTTAAGAAAGGCGTCACGGTCATCACGGTTAAACCCGGTTTTGCGGCCACGCGTATGACGGCTCACCTCAACCTCCCCCCTGCCCTCACGGCCAGCCCCGAACAGGTGGCGACGGCGGTGGTAAAGGGGATGGACCGCAAGCAAAACACGGTGTATGTAAAAGGCCTTTGGAAATGGATGATGCTGGTAATAGGCATGATCCCCGAAAACGTCTTCAAAAAATTGAGCTTGTAATGGTCACCGCTTACTCACATAGTTCCATCGCCTTTTTCGACTTCGACGGCACGATCACGTCCAGGGACACGCTGGCCGAGCTGTTGAAGTTCAAGACGGGAATGTTCAAATACTACCTGGGGCTGGTATTCCTTTCCCCGGTCCTGATCCTGTACAAGCTCGGGCTGCTGTCCAACCACCGGGCCAAGGAGATCATGCTCGAATACTTCCTTAAGGGGGAATCGGCGGCGGAGTTCAACGCGTTGTGCCGGGAATTCTCCGAGACCCGTCTGCCGTCGCTTTTCCGCAAAGGCGCGCTGACCGAGATCCGCCGTCACCTCCAGAACAACACGCAGGTGGTGATCGTCACGGCTTCGCCGGAAAACTGGGTCCAGCCCTGGTGCCAGCAGTTCAACCTGGAGTGTATCGCCACCAAGCTGAAGGTCCGCAACGGGAAGCTCACCGGCAAAATCGCCGGGCAGAATTGCGCCGGCGAGGAAAAAGTAAAACACATCCTGAAGCGATATAATCTCTCATATTATACAAAGATTTACGCCTATGGGGATACGCCGGGAGACTTGCCTATGCTGTCTCTGGCGACCGATAGTTATTATAAGCCGTTCAAGGAGCGGGCGTACTGAGCGCGCCGCGGCGCGCCCCTTGATCCATCTCGTCAGGGTAGCTTGACGAAGGGCAAGGTAATGGTATACCCGTGCGCCATGATCTGAATATAATAAGTGCCGCTCGGCAACGTAGACACGTTCACCTGGGTGGTCGTACCATCGTTGGTCTGCCCCAGATCGGTTTGAACCGTCTTCACGAGGTTCCCCTGGACGTTGAATATGCGCATCGTGACCTGGCCGTTGACGACCGGGTTGATCCATACGTTTAGCGTGGTCTGTACCGGGTTGGGGTACAGCAGCACCGCCCCGTCCTGCACGGCCTTGGTATTGCTCAGGACCGAAACCGTCGTTTCGGCGGATGAAGTCTGGCCGTTCTGGTCGGTGACCGTCAGCTCAAACACATAGTCCCCTACTTCCAGGTTCTTTACCGTCGTCTGCACCCCGGTGAGGGACGAAAACGAAGCCGTGTTCGGACCCGCCACCTGTTGCCAGAGATAGCTTACGATATTGTCGCCGCTGGGCGCATAAGACTTGCTGCCGTCGAGCAAAAAACCGGTGGCGTTGGTCGTGCTGGTGTAGCTGATGGTGCTGTCCGGGTCGTTGATGATCGCGGTCGGACCGGTCGGCTGGCCCGCCAGCACCGTTACGGAGATCTGGTCCGTGGCGGTGTAGCCGTTGTTGTCGGTCACCGTCAGCTGGAAGACGTACGTGCCGGCTTCGAGGTTGGAGACCGACGCCTTCGCCTGGTCCATGTTGGCGAGCGTGTGCTGGTTGGGTCCGCTCACCAGGGTCCAGGTGTACGACGTGATCGTGCCGTTCCCGTCCGTGGAGCCGCTGCCGTCGAGCGTGGCGCTGTTGGCGGGCAGCTGGAGGGTGATGTTCTGGCCCGCGTTCGCCGTGAGGAGGTTGACGGGCTTTTGCACGGTGATCGTTATCGTAGTGCTTGCGTTGACGCCGAGGGTATCGGTAACGGTTAGCTGAACGGTATAGGTACCGGCCACGAGGTTGCTGAGCGTGGTCTGGGCGCTGGTGGCGCTGGCCAGTTTCGAGCCGCTGGGGCCGCCGAGGACAGTCCAGTCGTAGCTTAGGGGGCCGCCGTCGGTATTGCCGTCCGCGGCGCTGCCGCTGAGCGTGACGCTGCTGGCGGGCACCGTGATGGTCTGGTCGCCACCGGCGTTGACCGTGATGGTCTTCAGGGGCGCGGCGGCGTTGACGGTGACCTGGGTTTGGGCGGCGCCGGTCTGGCCAAGGTTATCCGTGGCCGTGAGCGTTAGGACGTAGACGCCGCGGACCAGGCCGCTGAGCGTGGCGGACGTGCTGGTGGCATTGCCCAGCGTGGCGCCGGTGGGACCGCTCTTGATGGCCCATTGGTATTTGGTGATCGTTGCTCCGGTGTTGGGGTCGCTGGCGGAACCGGTCAGGTTGGCGCTGCTGGTGGGCAGCGTCAGGGTCTGGTTGGCGCCGGCGTTGACGGTGATCGTCTGCAGGGCCGCCTGGACGGTGACGGTGATCGTGCTGATCGCGGACAAGCCCAGGGTATCCGACACCGTTAGCTTGATCGTGTACGTCCCCGCGACGAGACCGCTCAGCGTGGTCTGCGCGCTGGTGGCGCTGGCCAGCGTGGCGCCCGAGGGGCCGGTCACGCTCCACTTGTAGGACAGCCCGCCGCCGCCGGCGTTCGGGTCGGTACCCGAGCCGCTGAGGCCGAGGCTGCTGGTGGGCAGGCGCAGCGTCGTATCCTGACCCGCGTTGGCGGTCAGGGGTTGCAGCGTAGCGGCTGCGTTGACGGTGATGTAGATGGTAGCGCTCGACGACTGGCCGTAATTGTCGGTGACGGTCAGCCGTACGGTATATATGCCGTGCAGCATGTTGCTGAGCGTGGCCTTGGCGCTGGTGGCATTGGTCAGCACGGAACCCGCGGGGCCGCCGAGGATGGCCCATTGGTACCCGGTGATGCTGCCCCCGGTGTTCGGGTCCGAAGAGGCCGAACCGTCGAGGCTCACGCTATTGACGGGCAGCTGGATGGAGTAGCTGGAGCCGGCATTGGCGACGGGTTTCAGGTAAGCGTTGTTGACGGTGATCTTCACCGTGTCGAAGGCGGTGACGCCGAGGGTATCGGTGACCGTCAGTTGGACTTTGTACGTGCCGGCGGCGAGACCGGTGAGGATTGTGCCGGCGCTGGCGGGGCTTTTGATCGTCGAGCCGGTCGGACCGCTCACGACCGCCCATTTATAGGCTACGCCACCCCCGTTCGCGTTCGGGTCGCTACCGGTCCCGGTCAGCGTAACGCTGTCCAGGGGCAACGAGATCGTCTGGTCGGGGCCCGCATTGGCGGTAACCGGTTGCAGCGGCGCGACGCCGTTGACGGTCACCCATACATAGGCGGAGTCACTGAGGCCATAGTTGTCCGTTACTTTCAACTGGACCTGGTATATCCCCTGTCTTAGGTTGCTAAAGGTGGTCGTCACCCCGGTGGGCGCCGAAAACACCGTGCCGACGCCGCCGCTGGGCCCCTGCAACACCTTCCAGGCGTAGGCGGTGATGCTGCCGCCGGTGTTCGGGTCGCTGGACGCGGCGGCGCTAAGGTTTACGCTGTTGGCGGGGAGCTGGAGCGTATCGTTCCTCCCGAGGTTGGCCACCGGCGGGAGATAATTCGGTTTTACGGTTACGGTGAGCGTGTCCCTGGCGGTGACGCCGAGGGTATCCGTGACCGTTAGCACGACGCTGTAGGTGCCGGTGGTCAGACCGGTCAGCGTCGTGTTGGCGCTTCCGGCGTTCTTGATGGCCGAGCCCGTCGGGCCGCCGACCACCGACCACTTGTACGCGAGGCCGCCCCCGTCCGTGTTGGGGTCCGAAGCCGTCGCGGTGAGGGCGACGCTGTCGAGGGGCAGCTGGATCGTGGGGTTCGAGCCCACGCTGGCCGAGATCGGTTGTACGGTTACGGGCGCCGGGTTGACCGTCACCAGCATGGTATCGGAAGCGGACAGCCCCGACTTGTTGGTCACGCTGAGCACTACGGTGTACAAGCCGTGCACCAGCCCGCTGAGCGTGGGCGTGGCGCTGGTGGCGCTGGAAAAGGTGGAACCGGCGGGTCCGCTGACCACCGACCATTGATACGACGCAATGGCCCCGCCCGTGTTCGGGTCGGAGGAAGCCGAGCCGTTCAGCGACACGCTGCTGGTCGGCAGCGTGATCGTCTGGTCGGGACCTGCGCTCGCCACGGGGTTCTTCGCCCCGCTGAGGTTGACGTTGATCGTCACCGTGGACGTGGCGGTCTTCCAGTTGTTGTCGGTGACCTTTACCTGGAAGACATACGTCCCGGTGGTCAGCCCGCTCAAAGTGGCGGACTGACCGGACGGTAGAGTAATCAGAGCCGTATTCGGACCGCTGACCTGGGTCCACAGGTAGTAATTGATTTGGGAGAGGAGCGCTACGACCGTGGCGTTGACCGTGGTCGAGGTCGTCGTAATGTTTTGGGTCAACCCTGCGCTGACGGTGACAACCCCCAGGGCCGCGGACGGAAGCGCCATGTCGCTACAGGGGCTGTTGGAGTGCGTCAGACAGTAGGGAGACGACGTGGGGGACGTCTTGGTCAGGCCAAAGGGGTTGATCTTTGTGATCCAGGGTACGTCCCAGGAGTTCGGATACTGCGACGTGATCATCCCGGTGTTATCGCCTTCGACGACGCCGTTGCCGAGCACGCCGACCTTGTTACGGCCCCAGCTGTAGAGGTTACCCGCCGCGTCTTCCGCATATGCGTAAAAGACGTCGCCCTGGTCGGTAAAGATGTTGGTGAACGTCAAACCGGCGCCGACCTGTACGGGGCGCTGTTGCAACAATTCAGCCGTGCCCCAGTCCCAGGCATAGGGTGCGGGCGTACCGCCCGTGGGCGCGGGGTTATAGGTATACGTGGCGAAGTTCAGCTCCACGCCGTTCCCGATGTTGCCCACGGCGTTGTCGCCCCAGGCCCAGAGGGTACCGTCGTTACAGATGGCGTAGCTGCACTCCATATTGGTATAGATGTGCTTGACCGGGCTGGGCAGGTTGAGCTGGTTGTCGAGCAGCACCGGTTTGATCGCGGCGACGGCTTCGGCTTTATAGCCGCTGCTGCCGATCCCGAGAAAAGAGTTGTGCAGACCCCAGCCGTAGAGCTGGCCGGTCGAAAGGATCGCGTAGTTGCTGAAGTTGCCACCGGAAATCTCGATGGCCCTGGAACCCGCGGGCAGGGCTACCTTGGCGGGGGTGTAGATGTTGGGGTTGTTGTTGTTCTGACCCAGGTAATATTGAGCGCCCCAAACGCCGCCGCCGCCCCACGTCCAGCAGTTGCCTGCGGAGTCGAGGGCGAGCGCCATCATGGCTGCATTAATGCTTTTTATAAATACGCCTGCCGGGAATTTGATCTGCACCGGGCGGGAGACGTTCCCGCTGGAGGTGCCGTTACCGCGGATGCCGGAGCCGAGCGCGCCCCAGGCCCACAATGTACCGTCGCCCTTGAGGGCCATCGAGTAGTATCCCGAAGGGCTGCCTTCGCATATCACCTGTACGATGTTATTAAATACATTACCCGCGCTGTCGGTGGTCAGCTGCTTGGGCGAGCCGACGGAGCCGCCGACCGAACCCTGGCCACATTCACCATAAGCATTGTCGCCCCAGGTCCAGCAGTTCCCCGCATCGTCGATCAGGGAATAGTGGTGCAGGGACGCATGGATTTGCACGATGTTTGCGGGGCCGCCCACCTGGTGTGGAAGACCGCCGGCCATATCATATGCCTTGTGTGTGGAAGTGTTTAAGATAAAGCAATTGTACTCACCGGTGCCCACGAGATACTTAGGGGTTTGGGCGGAGGGTAGGAGAAAACAGCAGGTACAAAGCAATCCAGTTAAGAGTAAAGCCTTCAACGTCATCATATGCTAGGATATTTGGACCGATAGAACGAAATGGACACTTGTTGACATTTGTGGTTTAGCTGGTGGCTTTAAAAATCACGAATGGGTACAGATCCAGTTTTGAACGCTGAAAAGTGTGCAATTTTCATACCAACCCGCGGAAAAAAATACACGGCCCAAAAATTTTTTAAAGTTACTTTTACATATAATATATCGACTACAAAATTTATTCACAGAGTTATTCACATGAAGCGGAGACAAGCCATTGGAAGTATAGCAGTGACGGGCCTTGCAGGGCTCGGGCTCTTTGGTGGAATCGAGTGGCACGCATGGCATAAGACACCTGATTTTCAGTTCCTTGAAACACATCAAAAAACGCTGCTTGCCTTAGCGGAAATTATTATTCCTACCGGCGATACGCCCGGGGCAAAAAATTGTGGTGTGGATAAGTTCATCATTGGCATGATCCGTGATTGCACGGATACCCGCGATGCCAATACCTTTATCGACGGATTAAAAAATTGCGTACAGTATTCCTACGACACCTTTGGGAAAAATTATGAGGATTGTACGACACCCCAGCAAGTAGATATACTACACCGGTTCGAGCGTCAGGGCCGTGTGGGTACCGGTCTTTGGGGTAAAGTCAAGAACAGGTACTGGGGAAAGTCGTTTTTTACCACGCTAAAAGAGTTAACCGTGGTCGGGTATTGCACCTCCGAGGCAGGGGCTTCGCAGGGTTTGTCGTATGTTGCGATTCCGACGGCGTACCATGGGTGTGTGGCGATGGCGCCAGGGCAGCGGAGCTGGGCTACAAGATAATATATGGCAAATACATACGATGCGATCGTGGTGGGCTCGGGGATCAGTGGCGGCTGGGCCGCAAAAGAGCTGTGCGAGGCAGGCTTACGCACGTTGGTATTGGAGCGGGGCCGGAACGTGGAGCACGTCAAGGACTATACCACTGCTTTCAAAGCTCCCTGGGAATTCCCCCACCACCTCCAGAATACCAACGCCGACATCGCCGAAAACCCCATCCAGAGCGGCGCTTACGACG
The DNA here is from genome assembly GCF_035492835.1 of Dinghuibacter sp. Taxonomy (NCBI): domain Bacteria; kingdom Pseudomonadati; phylum Bacteroidota; class Chitinophagia; order Chitinophagales; family Chitinophagaceae; genus Dinghuibacter; species Dinghuibacter sp. Next base: position 1,040 of record NZ_DATJIY010000041.1, on the reverse strand, counting down.
AGGCTACGAAACAGTTCTTTGTCAGCGACAAGGAGCATCCCTACATACAGGAAAAACCCTTCCGTTGGATCAGGGGCTACCAGGTCGGTGGCCGTTCCCTCACCTGGGGCCGTCAGTGCTACCGGCTGAGCGACCTCGACTTCGAAGCCAACCTCCGCGACGGTCATGGCGTCGACTGGCCCGTCCGTTATAAGGACATCGCGCCCTGGTACGACTATGTGGAGTCGTTCGCGGGGATCAGCGGGGCGCCCGAAGGCCTGGCGCACCTGCCTGATGGGCAGTTCCTGCCGCCGATGGATATGAATTGTATCGAAACGGATTTTTCCGCTCAGGTCCGTCGCTTATACCCCGGGCGTGTCGTGACCATCGGGCGCGTGGCCAACCTCAGCCAGGCGGTGCATGGGCGCGGGCCTTGTCAGTACCGGAACCTGTGCGCGCGCGGGTGTCCCTTTACGGGGTATTTTTCTTCGAACGGGGCGACGTTGCCGGCGGCGGCGGCTACGGGTCTTCTGACCTTGGAGCCGGATTCGATCGTCGTGTCAGTCATGTATGATGCGTCGTCGCGGCGCGCCACGGGGGTGCGGGTTCGTCACGCGCTTACGGGTGTTACGACCGATTATTTTGCCCGGGTGATCTTTTTGAATGCGTCTACCATCGCGACGGCGGCGTTGCTGTTGCGGTCTACTTCTCCGTCGTTTCCGTCTGGCCTGGGGAATTCTTCCGGACAGGTCGGGCATAACCTGATGGACCACTGGACAGGGACCGGGGCGTATGGGAATTACGAGGGTTTTGCTTTGGATCAATACTATTCCGGTCGGCGGCCGGTAGGGGTCTATATCCCCCGATTCCGGAACGTACCGGGGATCCCCGGGTCCGTCGACTTTACGCGGGGGTACGGTTACCAGGCGGCGGGGAGCCGGCTGGAGTGGCCGGAGCTGGGGTATACCGAAGGGTTTGGGGCCTCGTTCAAATCGCAGCTGGTGCGGCCGGGGCCGTGGCATATGTGGATGGGTGTGTGGGGAGAGACCCTGCCCTACTTC
>NZ_DATJIY010000040.1:0-16778 GCF_035492835.1 Dinghuibacter sp. | reverse complement strand
GGGGTGGTATGCCGGATCAGATAGGTAGCCACCGGCTATATATTATATAGGCGCCGAGGTAGACGCTCAATTCTGTCACCTGCTGGATGGCGCCCAGGCAGTCTCCCGTATATCCTCCGATCCAGCGAACGAAGTATTTGGCGAGTCCATAGGCGATCAGCCCGGCTGGGACCAGCGTAAGGGCGTACGCCGGGGGGATCAGCGCAAAGGGCGGTATCAGCGCCGCGGCGGCCACGACCAGCCCGGTTGGGTTTAGCCGCTGGCGGGTCACGTCCCGGGATTTGCCGGTTTCCGGGTCGCCGGCGTAGGGGAAGAACTGCATGACCAGGACGGCAAAGAAGCGGCTGGCGGCGTGGGCCAGGAGCAGGAGACCCAGGGCGATTCCCGCGCCGCCCGCCGTGAGAGACACAGGCCACCGTTGCCGGGTGAGCGGCTGCAACGCCAGGAACTTAAGGGCCAGTATCGAGATCAGCCCGGTCACCCCGAAGGTTCCCAGGCGCGAATCTTTCATGATCGCGAGGATCTTTTCCTTCGTCCAGCCACCCCCGAAGCCGTCGCAGACGTCGGCAAAGCCATCTTCGTGAAAGGCGCCCGTGACCAGGATGCCGCCGGCTATCGAAAGGGCCAGGGCGATCCCGGGGGGGAAAAGGAGCGCCGCAACCCCGTACACGCCGGCGGCAATCAGGCCCACGAGCAATCCTATCCAGGGGAAGTAGCGCGGCGCCTCCTGCAGGTATTCCGGCCGGTGATCAGTGGAGGGGGGGACGGGCAGCCGCGTCAGGAACATCATGGCCGTAAAAAAGACGCGGGTCTCCCGGCGAAGGCGGGTCATGAGGCGGCCTCCACAGGTTTATCGGCGCGGTCGGCGGCCAGGGTGTCGCCGGCGTCGGTCCCGGTGGCCTGGCTCACACCAGCGTCCCCAAAGCTGGCCATCTCGCAAAGGAAGGCGGCGGCGGTCCTGACCAGCGGGACGGCCAGGGCGGCGCCGGTCCCTTCACCCAGGCGAAGGTCCAGCTGGAGGAGGGGCTTGGCGTGGAGGTGCGCCAGGAGGTGACGGTGTCCCTGCTCGTGGCTCTGATGGGCGAAAACGCAATAGCCGGTGACCGCGGCGTCGATCCGGCAGGCGGCCAGGAGGGCGGCGCCGGCAATAAAGCCGTCCACGAGGATGGTCATGCGTAAGGCGGCGGCGCGGAGCATGGCGCCGGTCATCATCGCGATTTCGAAACCTCCGACGCGTTCCAGGGCGTCGGCGCCGCCGGCGATGTGCGGCCCATGCAGCGCCAGGGCGCGGGCGGCGGCGTCGCGCTTGACGGCCAGTTGCTCGTCGGTGGCGCCGGTCCCCCGTCCGATACAGACGTCCAGGGAAAGGCCCGTCAGGGCAGCCAGGATCAGCGCCGCGGAAGTGGAGTTGCCGATCCCCATCTCCCCAAAACCGACCGTGTTACAGCCGGATTGCCGGAGGTCGTTGACCAGGGCGGCGCCCTGGTCGAGGGCGAACTGTCGTTGACCGGACGTCATCGCGGGTCCTTCCAGGTAGTTCCGGGTGCCCCGCGCAACGGACGCCGCGTAGAATGACGGATGGGTCAGCACCTCCTCCCCGAATGCATGGTTGACTCCCGCGTCGACCACGCGGAGGTCGATGTCGTGGACCCTGCAAAAGACGTTGATCGCAGCCCCGCCCCGGATAAAATTGAGGACCATCTGGGCGGTGACCGCTTGTGGATAGGGGTTTACCAGCCCCGTGGCGGCGATGCCGTGGTCGCCGGCAAAGACCAGGAGCGCCGGCCGGTCTACGGTCGGGGTCAGGGTTTGCTGTATCAGACCCAGCTGAAGGGCCAGGTCCTCGAGCTGCCCCAGGGCGCCCAGGGGCTTGGTCTTGTGGTCGATCTTGTTTCGGAGGGACTCCTGCAGGCGGTTGTCGATGGGGGTGATCATGGGGGTCTATTGGGTGGGTAAAAGGTCGCAAAAATAAAAACCGTGGGTCTGGTAGCTCCGGCGGACCACCTCACCCGTCCGAAAAGGAACCGGCTGGCGGAAGATCGGACCGTTAAAGACAAAAGAATGAAACTCCCCGTTTTCCCCGCAGGGGTCGACGGTGGGCGGCAGGTCATCCAGGAACTCCCCGTTGAGTGGCCGGCCGGCAAAGGAGGCATCCAGAAAGGCTTCGCTGACGCAAACGACGATGGCCTCGAACCCCCGGTCGATGAATTCAAGCAGGAGCTCCCGGGTGGGTCTTTGCCAGATCGGGAAGGCGGCGGTCCAGCCAACCTGGCCAAGCGCGTTTTCGCGATAGGCGCGCAGGTCCTCCAGGAAAATATCGCCGTATAAAGCGGTATGGATGCCTTCCTGGCCCAGCGTCAACAGGGTCTCGCTCATCGCGGTGTCGTATGTTTCCATCGTGCCGTCTTCGGCGATATAGACCTTTCGCAGCGGCAGGCCGATGGCTTCCGCTTGTTGGTCGAGCAACCGCTCCCGCACGCCGTGCATGCTGATGCGGGTATATTCGCGGCTGAGCGTCGTCAACAGACAGCGGATGTCGTAGGCGCCGCTTTGCCGGGCAGTCCACAACGCCAGGGCGGAGTCCTTGCCGCCGCTCCAGTTGAACACAGCGGGTGTCATACGACAGGGGCTTTTATCGTGACCGGGATCCCGCTCACCATCAACACCACGCGATCCGCGACCGACGCCAGATATTGGTTGGCCCATCCCTGGAGGTCGGTGAACTTCCGGCCCGCTTCGGTGTCGGCGTGGACCCCCAGACCGATCTCGTTGGTGACGACGAAGAACGTGCCGGGACGCCCGCGGAGGGCGTCGACCTCGGCGCGGAAGGCGTCGAGACAAAACCCGGCGTCCGATGTCGAGTCCACGAAGAAGTTGGTCAGCCACAGCGTAACGCAGTCGATGACGCAGACACGGCCGTCGAGCGGCAGGAGTCCGAGGGTCTTTTCTTCCTCGAGGCATTCCCAGGCTGAGCCGCGCTCGGACCGGTGCCGGTCTACCCGGGCGCGGAATTCATCGTCCCAGATGCGCGCCGTGGCGACGTGTACCGGCCGGTCGGACAGCAAAAGGGCCTGTTCGGCGGCGTAGCGGCTTTTACCGCTGCGCGCGCCGCCCGTGATCATGGTGATCATGGGCGGGCCGGTTGGACCGGGACGGGGGCGCCGCTGGTTATGCGGCCCGCGGGGCTCGCGCGGCGCGTCATCCAGGCCACCGCGCCAAATAAAATCGCGCTGTAGATCACGTTGCCCGTAAGTTGGTACCGCTCATAGGGAATGGCGGCCACGAGGCATTCGATATAACCCGCAAAGGTCTTCGGATACATCGTGCCTTCCAGCCAGGTCCCGAAATCGGTGACGAACCAGTGGATCAGGACGGCGGCCACGGAAGCCAGCAGCACCCGCGTCACCGTAACACGCGTGAGCAGCAGGCGGCCGACAACCACCATGAGCGCAAAAGCGCCGTACACCCAGTAGAAGCCGGAGTAGAAAAGCCGCCAGTGGCCGTAGAATTCAAAGCGGTTCAAAAAGACGTCGCTGATCCAAAGCGTGAGCAACGGCCAGCCAAACGCCGCGAGCCAGCCGCCGGCGCGGCGCCCGCTTACATCGTGGAGCCCATTGGAGCCGCGCCGCCAGGAAGCCGCCGTGAAACACGCCCCACCGAAAAGCGCCATCGCCCCGATGGGTGAAAAGTCCGCCAGCGGCGATAGACAACTGGTGGCGAAGACTACGCGGAGCGCCGCCACCAGGGCCAGCATAGCCAGTATAACCGGGGATTTGGGTTTGACTGTCATAAGAAGATCGTTTTATAAGCTGATGCGGACCCCACCCGTGAGCGTAAAGCCAAGGGTGTTGTAGCCATAGATTTCGGTAAAGTGCGTGTTCGTGATATTCCGAATATCGGCAAAAAACTTGAGACCCCAGTGCGGCACGTGGTATTCCCCATAGGCATTCCAGAGGGTGTAGGCGTGGAGGGTCGCCTGCGCGTCGCCGTAGGTATTGTAGTCGTAGTACAGGTCGATGCGCTTGTCCTGCCATTGCACGTTGGTCGAGACAAACAAACGCGGCGTGACCTGGTAGGAAAGCGTGGCCCCTGCGCTGTTTTTGGGCACGCGGTAGAGGTTGAAGTAGGTGGAGTCGGCGCCGTTTTCGCCGGATTTATCGGTGACGGTGCCGGTGACATGGGTATAGTTCGCGGTCAGCTGGAGGCCGTGGGTGATGGTCCAGCTGCCTTCGAGCTCTACGCCATGCGCGTGCTCCTTGTTTTGGTTGATGTATTGGCCGTAGGGCGGCGTGGCGGTCGACGCAAAGAATATCTCGTTCCTGATCCAGCGGTCGAACCAGGTCGCCCTTAACCGGAAGACGCCGGTCCGGTACTCCGCTCCGCCTTCGAAGGACAGCGACTTTGCGGGATCGAGGTCCTTGTTCCCGTAGGGGGAATACAACTGGTACAGGGAAGGGATCTTGTAACCGGAGGCGAAGTTGGTAAAGACCTTCAGCCGCCGGGCGATGAGCACGGAAGGCGAGAGATTGAAGACGGTGCTGGTGCCGTATTTGGAATTGGTATTGTACCGGAGGCCCCCGTCGAGGAGCAAGTGACCGGGTAACCGGATTGTCGTGGATGCGTACAGGCCTATCTGGTGGTAGTGCGCGCTGTCGCGGGGAAGCGACGTCGGCGAAGGGGGCGCGCCGGGATAGATATATTGCGTCTGTTGTTCGGTGGACAGGTTACGATAGTCGATGCCGCCGACCAGGTTCCACCACGAGGTCAGCGGATAGCTGACATATGCCTCCGCATAGTGTTCGTACCCCGCAAAGGCGTCGGAGGAAAAGAAGCCCTTCGTCATGAGGTCGGGCAGCGAGTCGTCGTAATCCGTCCGGCGTGCCTGGTTGTACGAATACACCAGGTGGAGTTGTCCCGCGCCTACCTTTACCAATGAGCGGAGACCAGCCTGTACGTTGGAGAGCGTATACGTATAGCTGGTATCGATGGCGAAGGAGCCGCCATCCTCGTGGCCCGCGTAATGACTGTAAATGATAAACGGCGAGAGCGTCAGCCCCTTGGCCACCTGCCAGTCCAGGTTTACGTGGAAGCTGTGTTGGGTATACCCGTCGGCTGGGGCCTTTACGCCAGGCACGGTGTCCGTGGCTTCTGAAATGCCGCCGGTATGGAAGAATGCATATCCGGCGTTATAGCTGAACGTTGCCACCTTGCCGCCGACGGAGGCGTTTACCTGCTGGGTGTTGTAATAGCCGAGGCTGCCCTGGGCCGCGACGGCGACCGGTTTGTCGGCCCCTTTGCGGGTGATGATGTTGATGACCCCGGCGATGGCGTCGGAGCCGTAGAGGACCGACTGGCTGCCCTTGACGATTTCGATGTGGTCGATGTCTTCCAGGGTCAGCGACCGGAGGTCGAAGCTGTTGTCGGTGCTGGATGCGTCCTGGAGGGGCACTCCGTCTATCATGAGCAACGTATATCCGTTGGAGGCGCCCTCCATATAGACCGATTTGGCGGACCCGGGGTTGCTACCCGCCCCGGCCACGATGATGCCGGGTTGTTCGCCCAGGATCTGCGCCAGGTTTTTGCCGCCGCTCCGGGCCAGTTGCTGTCGCGTGATCACGTCGACAACCTTACCGGTCTGGGAGAGCTTGCCGGCGGTCTTGTCCGCCGTAACGATGATGTCGTCCAGTTGACGGGTGGTGTCCCGGTCATCGGAAACACGCGGGGAGGTTTGGGCCAGCAGGGCGGAAGGAGCCAGCAGGGCGGCCGGAGATAAAACGAAAAGCGCGTACACGAGAAGTCTGTTCATGCAGATAGTTGTAATGAATAAAATGCACAAACTTATCGAGTGGGAAAAAGGATGGCGCGGCCATGGTTCCGCCGTCTCCTGCTTTTCACCCGAAAGCGTTTGGAAAATCCGGATCATGGCAGGTCTTCTGGCTTGCTCCTCCCGGGGCGCCTTCCCATTCCGCTTGGAGGAACAGTGGCCATTTGCCCAGGGGGGTCGTGGAGCTTACAGCTACGGGGATAGCACCGGACTTACACCGGTTTCCCTTTTAACCCTCTTCCACACCGTGCGGGGAGAGGGACCAACATCCGGCGCAAAGATCATTTAATTTCCATAATTTGAACACTTATTTTTGCCGTATGCGAAAACTTACCCTTGCGCTCCTTGTCAGTACCTCTGTCACGGCGCCCGCTTTGTGCCGGGCGCAGGAGAAATGGGGTCTGCGCAAATGCGTGGAATACGCGATGACCAATAATATCTCCGTCCGACAGGCAGACATCGATTCGCGGATGGCGGAGTTGACCTATAAACAAAGCAAGTCCGCCCAATACGGCCAATGGTCGTTCAGCACGGGATTGGGTTTGAGTTTTGGCTATTCCGTCGACCCGGCGACCAACACCTTTATCTCGACGGACTTCCTCTATCAAAGCTATACGCTCCAGGGCGGCGCCAACCTCTTCAACTGGTTCAGCCAGCGAAGGCTCATCGAGTCCAACAAGTATACCTTCATGGCCCAGAAGACCAATATCGACAAGGTGCGTAACGACGTCGCGCTGAACGTGGCGGCCGCCTACCTGACCGCCCTGGCGGCCCGTCAGCAGGTCGACATCGGGGTGGCGCAGGTGCAACTGAGCCGCGACCAGCTCAACAATACCCGGAAGCTGGTGGACGCGGGCTCCCAGCCGGAGCTCAACGCGGCGGAGCTGGAAGCCCAGCTGGCCAGCGACAGCGCTTCGCTGATCTCCGCGCAGGCAACCTACGACCAGGACGTGCTGCAGTTAAAGGCCACCCTGAGCCTCGACGCGGCATATCCCTTTATCCTGGACACCCCGGCGGTGGAGACCATCCCGGTGGAATCCCTGGGGGAATTACAACCTGACGTGGTGTACAGCCTGGCCGAAAAAACCTTTCCCCAGTCGCAGCTGAACGAATACCGGATACAGGCCGCGGACAAGGCTTACGCCTCCGCCCGGGCGCAGCTCTACCCCACGCTCCAGGTGTTTGGAAGCTTGGGGGACCGTTTCTCCAATACCTTGCAACGGCCCGGCACACCCAAGCTGGCCGGCATCGATACTACCGGTTATTTCGTTTACAACAACGGCGTGGTGAACAATGTACTGGCCCCTAATTATTCATACGGGTATGTAAAGAATTCCTTCGGCCAGGTGTGGCAGGGTTATTGGAATCAACTGGACCAGAACTTCGGCCAGCAGGTGGGTATTCAGCTGAACGTGCCTATTTTCAACGGCAACCTGGCGCGCACCAATATGAGGAAGGCGAAGCTGAGCATCCGTTCCGCGGAGCTGCAAAAGGAGAGCGACCTGCTGACCCTCAAACAGAATGTGTACCAGGCGTACTCCGCGGCCGCGGCCGCGCTCCAGCGCTACCAGGCCAATGTGAAAGCCCTCACCACCGCCCAGACGTCCTTCGACCTGGCGAGCAAACGGTACGGTATAGGGTTGCTGAACACCATCGATTATATCACCAACCAGAACAATTTATTCAAAGCCAAAGTCAACCTGCTCGGCTCCCAATACGACTACGTGTTCAAGATGAAGGTGCTCGAATTTTACAAGGGTCAGGGCGTAAAGCTGTAATCACATCCTCAAAAACTTTATCAGATGAAGAAATTCTGGGTTTGGACACTTGTCATCGTCGTCGTGGTGGTGATCGCCATCGTGGTCATCAAGGCCATAGCGGGCGGGGATAAAGGCGTAAAGGTAGCCGTGGACAAGGTCGGTTACCGGAACGTAACGGAGGTGGTCAGCGCCTCGGGCAAAGTCTACCCTGAGATCGAAGTAAAGATAGCCTCGGACGTGAGCGGTGAGATCACCGACCTGTACGTCAAGGAGGGCGATACGGTAAAAAGGGGACAGGTCGTGGCGCGCATCTACGCCGATATTTACAATTCCACCCGCCAGCAGCGCGAGGCCATGGTCAACCAGCAGCAGGCGTCGGTGGAGAATTCCAAGGCAACCATTGCTTCCTATAAGGCACAGCTCGACCAGGCGGAGGCCGCCTACAACCGCGAAAAGACCCTGCTGGAAGAGAAGGTCGTTTCCCGGTCCGAATACGAGACCGCCCAGAGCCAATACCTGACCGCCCAGGCCAACTATAGCGCGGCACAGCAAACCGTCCGCAGCGGCGAGGCCGCCGTCATCTCCGCCCGCGCGAGCCTTACGGAGGCCGATAAGGACCTTTCCCGGACGATCATCGTCGCGCCCATGGACGGCATCATTTCGCTGCTGGACGTGAAGAAGGGGGAACGCGTCGTGGGATATGCGCAGATGGCCGGTACGGAAATGATGCGCGTGGCCGACATGAGCGCCATCGAAGTACAGGTGGACGTGGGAGAGAACGACATACCCAAGGTACGCATCGGGGACAGCGCCCTGGTCGAAGTCGACGCCTACAACAACCGCAAGTTCCAGGGGATCGTGACCCAGATCGCCAACGGCAATGCCAACGCGGCATCCAGCGGCACCACGTCCGCGCCGACCACCAGCACCGACGTCACCAACTATAAGGTGCACATACGCCTGATCCCGGATTCCTACAAGGACCTGATCATACCGCACAAGTCTTTCCCCTTCCGGCCCGGAATGAGCGCCAGCGCGGACATCGAAACCCAAAGCAAGACGCACGTGCTGACGGTGCCCATCCTTTCGGTCACGACGGCGCAGCAGGAAGGCGATTCCGCCAAGACCCGTGCCGCGGAGAAAAAGGAACTCGCTACCGCGCGGGGTGACGAAACGGCCTCGGCGACGCCCGACGACCAGATGGAAGTGGTGTTCATGGTCCATGGGGACACCGTTCGTCGCGTGACCGTAGCCACGGGCATCCAGGACAACGACTTTATCGAGGTACTGACCGGGTTGAACCCCGGCGATACCGTGGTCAGCGCACCCTTCAACGCCATCAGCAAGCTGTTGAAGAACGGCACGAAGATCCAGGTCACCCCCAAAGACAAATTGTTTGAAATAAAACAGTGATGACTCCCGAGCCCAAGATTGGTGTGATAGGCAGCGGTAGCTGGGCCACCGCGCTGGCGAAGATTTTGACGGACAACCGGAACCCCATCCGGTGGTGGATCAGGAGCGAATCCGCCGTGCAGCACCTGCTGCAGCGGCGGCACAATCCGGCCTACCTGAGCTCGGTGTACTTCGATACCGCGCTGCTCTCCCTGAGCACCGACGTGGCTTCGGTGGTCGGTTCTTCCGACCTGCTCGTCCTGGCCGTCCCCTCGGCTTATGTGGAGGAAACGCTGTCGGTCCTGCCACCCGGCGCCTTTGCCGGCAAAAAGGTGATCTCGGCCGTAAAGGGCATCCTCCCAAGCGGCAATCGCCTGGTGAATGATTACCTGGCAGATCGTTTCGGGTTGGACCTGGCGGATTATTTTACCATCATGGGTCCCTGTCACGCCGAAGAGGTGGCCGCCGAAAAGCTGTCCTACCTGACGCTCTCGGGTATCGACGCTATGACCACGGCGGAGTTGGCGCTCCGGTTTAACGCCCCCTACCTGAATACGGTCGTCAACGACGACGTCTATGGGGTGCAATACGCCGCCGTGCTAAAGAATATCTACGCCCTAGGCGCCGGTATCGCCCACGGCCTGGAGTACGGGGATAATTTCCTGAGCGTCCTCATCGCCAACAGCGCCGATGAAATGGCGTCTTTCCTCCGGAAGGTCGGCGCCCGGAACATGGAAGTGGGGATCCACCACCTTATCCCCGGGGTCTCCCCTGGTCCGCTCCGCAAAACGGCCAACTACGCCGCCTCGGTCTACCTCGGGGACCTCCTCGTCACCTGTTATTCGCTCTTCAGCCGGAACCGCACCTTTGGGAATATGATCGGCAAGGGCTATAGCGTCCGCGCCGCCCAGCTGGAAATGAATATGGTCGCAGAAGGCTACAATGCCAGCCGGTGCCTTTTCGAGATCAATCGCGACATCGGCGCGGATATGGCGATCGCCGACACGGTGTATCGCGTACTTTGGGAGGGATTGGATCCCCGGGAGGGGTTCCGGCGCATCGAGGCGGGGCTTATCTAGCCCCCGCTCCGGGTGCGCGCCGCCCCACGCGCCGAATCGTACGTGCCGCTCCCGCGTGTCGAATCGTTAAAGTTTGGCAATTGCTTCCCGGGGCGCCGTTTTCTCCGTAACTTAGTAACAGAAACTTAATTTATGCCCTTCTCATTCACAGGCTTTAGCGGTACCGGTATCCTGATCCTCGTCGGGATAGCAGCCCTTATCCAGGTGGGCCGCTGGTTGCGGGATGGGCATCTGCACCACAAGCACTAGCCGCGGGCGCCTGTCGCGCCGGGCGCTTACAGTGTCCCCTCTTCCAAAAACAAGTCTGAAGCAATCCCATCCGCGAACAGCCGACCTTCGGCCGTAAGGATCAGTCGTTGCCCTTCACGGGTCATCCATTGCCTGGCCAATGCCATCTCCGCGACCTTTTCGAGCTGGTGACGGGCGTCAGCACCCCAGTCGCGTCCAACCCTTTCCATATCCATGCCTTCCATCGTGCGGAGAGCCGTCATCGTGTATTCGTTCAGGCGTTGCACCGGTGTGAGCGTCTCCTGTTCGAAGGGTATTTCCCCGCGGGCGATCGCCTGAAGATACAGTTCGTTATTGGCCGCGTTCCAGCGGCGGTTGCGGCCGTCGAAGGAGTGGGCCGAAGGACCCAGACCCAGGTAGGGAATGCCTTGCCAATAGCTGCTGTTATGCCGGCTCCGGTGCCCGGGGAGGGCGAAGTTGGATATCTCGTAGTGCTCGTACCCGGCGGCCCTGAGCGTCTCCGATAGCAAGAGGAACTGGCGCGCCTGGGCGTCGCCGTCCACCGGGGTCATCTTCCCCAGCCGGATGTCCCTGGCCAGGGCGGTCCGGGGTTCAACCGTGAGCGCATAACACGAGAGGTGCGGGCAACCGAGGTCGATGGCCTGCGCCAGGTTGCTCAGCAAATCCGCGTCGGTCAGCCCCGGCGTTCCATAGATCAGGTCGATGGAGTCGTGGTGGAAGCCCGCCGCCCGCGCCAGCGCGATCGCTTCCCGGGCTTCGGCCGCCGTGTGCGCCCGGTTCATCCACCGCAGGTCTTCGTCCCTGAAGGACTGGACGCCGATGCTGAGGCGGTTGATGCCGACAGACTTCCAGGCGCTTAGACGTTCCCTCGAAATGTCGTCCGGATTGGCTTCCAGCGTAATCTCCGCATCCGGCTGCAGGGAATAACGGTCACGGACAGCGCCGATCAGGCGGCCGAGCGCCGCGTCCGGCAGGAGGCTGGGGGTGCCGCCGCCAAAATATAGCGTGCCCACGGCCGCGTCATTCAGGAACCCGGCGGTCAGCTCCATTTCGCGCAGGAGGGCGTCCACCATTGCCTCCATCGGCCCCAGCCGGGTGCTGAAGTGGAAGTTGCAATAGTGACATGCCTTCCGGCAAAAGGGTATATGGATATATATGCCAGCCAATAAAAGGGTGCGTTTATTCGTTTAGTTTTGCGTTCGTACCGCCGCTAATGCTGAAAATACTGCTGATAGTACTGCTATTGTGGGCTGGGTTTGTGCAGGCACAAGACCCAGCCACGCGCCCTTCGAGGGGGCAGGCCTATCCGCTCACGGTCGTCCCGGCCGCCAAAGATAGCGCGCAAATAGGGGAACGGCTCGGACTACAACAGACTTTTCCGGACAGACTGTCCTGCTACCGCTACGTGGGCGGCCTCACGGCGCTGCTCCAGGCGCAGGGGTATATCGCCGCTTCGGTGGACTCCTCCGACTTTGGCAAAGACGGGGCGCGGATCGTATTATATGCGGGTCCCAAATACCGTTGGGGCAACCTGGTGGACCGGATCGACCCGGTCATCCTCGACCAGCTGCACTTCGATGACGCCAAGGCGTGGAAGCACCCGATCCAGTGGAAGGTGCTGGCAGGTCTGGAGACAAACGTCATCGACTATTGCACCGGGCACGGGTATCCCTTCGCCAAAGTGGGACTGGACAGCGTGCGGATCGAGGGAGACGAGGTCAGCGCGGTGCTCCGGCTGGACAAAGGTTTTCTCTACCGCATCGATAGCATACGGGTTTTTGGTAACGCCAAGATCAACCGTGACTTCCTCTATCGCTACCTGGACATACCCGCCGGTTCTCCTTACGACCAGGCCAAGCTTAACAGCGTCAGCACCCGGCTGCTCGCCCTTCCCTACGCGCAGGAGGACAAACCCTGGACGCTTCGGATGACCGGCACCGGGGCGGTCCTGGATATTTACCTGAAGCCGAAACGGAATAACCAGATCGATGGCATGCTGGGCATACTCCCCACGACGGCGGCGGATGGGTCGGCAAAAACGCAGGTCGTGGGCGAGCTCAAGCTGCAACTGCAAAATGCCTTTGGCAACGGCGAGGGGATCTCGGTCAACTGGCAACAGCTGCAACCCCAGACTCCCCGGCTGGACCTGTCTTTCCAGCAACCTTACCTGTTCGAATCCCCCATAGGGGTGAGCGCCGCTTTCGACTTGCTGAAAAAGGACTCCTCCTACCTCAACATCAACTTTAAATTGGGTGGTACGCTGTCGCTGGGGTCGCAACGGAGCCTGACCGTTTTTCTCCAGCTCTTCGGGTCCAACCTGCTCAACGTCGACACCAATACCGTCCGTGCCACCCATCAGCTGCCCGAGGAATTGGACATGGGAACGACGTCGCTGGGGATCGCCTATGACTGGCGGAACACGAATTATGTATACAATCCCCGCCGGGGTAACGAATTCAGCCTGGTGGTGACGGGGGGAGAGCGACATATCAAGGAGAACACGGCGATCACGCAAATGAAGGATTCCACCTTTGATTTTGCATCGCTGTATGACACCGTTCCCCTGAAGAGCTACCAGCTGAAGGCCCAGGCGGGCGTCGCTCACTACTTCCCGCTGGGCAGGCAAAGCACGCTCCGAACGGCATTCAACGGTGGTTGGCAGCTCGGGCCCCAGCTATACACCAACGAACTCTTCCAGATAGGGGGGTACAAGCTGTTGCGGGGTTTTGACGAAGAAAGCATCTATGCTTCCCAGTACCTGGTGGGTTCGCTGGAGTACCGGGTCCTGATCGGGTTGAACTCCTATGTTTTTGGATTCGTGGACGACGGCTGGGTGCGCAACCGGAGCGTCGGCGCCAACTTGAGCGCCAATATGTTGGGTGTGGGATTCGGCATCAACCTGGAAACCAAGGCCGGGATGTTCAATATAAGCTTTGCCGAAGGCGAAGGGAATGGCGAAAATTTTAACTTTGGCAATACCAAGGTCCATATCGGCTACGTAAACTTTTTTTGATGGGATGTATCCGCGTCTGTTTTTTTCTCCTGCTTTGCCTCTGTGGCCTGGCTCTCCACGCCCAAACGAAGGATTCCACGCCGCGCGCCGATACCGGTACGCCCGGTGTCGCCGCATCCCGGATCGCCGCGCCGGTCGATTCCGCCGCCCTGGCTGCGCACCGGGATTCCGCCCGCCGCCGCCGCGCCCTCCACGATACGCTGGCGGCGAGGGCCAAACGTGATTCGATCGCCCTGGCGACCCGTGATTCGGTCCGGCGCGATTCCCTGCGGTTGGATTCCCTGCGGCTATCGTCCGCGCGCCATCGCGACAGCGGCGCGCATGTCGTCATGACGCCCGCCGCCGTCGAGCCGCCCAACCGGCCCAATACCCGGACCGGTATCCCCAGGATCCGGCTATCCAAGGACATGCTGTTCTATATCGTGCTGGCGCTCGCCCTTTGGATGGGTATTCTCAAGTCTGGCTATCAGAAATACTACAACGACCTGTTCACGGTATTTTTCCGGAGCAGTCTCCGCCAGCACCAGATCAGGGAACAGCTCCTCCAGGCACGGCTGCCGTCGCTGCTGTATAACCTTTTCTTTGTGGGTTCCGCGGGGACCTTCCTTTACCTGTTGGGTCAAAGTTATGGTTACCGGCTGGGGCATCCGGATTGGGTGATATGGGTGGCTTCCATAGCGATCGTTGCACTTTTATACGCAATCAAATTCGTAGGTCTCAAGCTCAGCGGCTGGGTTTTCGGTATGACCGGCGCGGCCGACACCTACATCTTTATCGTATTCCTGGTCAATAAGATACTTGGGATCGCCCTGTTACCGATCGTGGTCCTGATTGCCTTCGCGGGAAGCCCGCTCGGGCCCGTGGGTGCGACCCTGGGCATCATGTTGGTGATCGGGATGTTAATTTATCGTTTTATCCGATCCTACAGACCGGTCTGGGAAGAGGTGCAGATGAGCCGTTTCCATTTTTTTCTGTACCTTTGCGCCTTTGAAATCGCGCCGCTCTTGCTGATTTACAAAACAATGGTCACGCATTTGTGATAATATCTGTAATTTTGTATTCATCATATCTAAATCCGGTATGGTAAAAAACGGGCAGAAGAAATCCTCGTCTGGAAAAAACGTAAAAAGCATACTCATCACCCAACCTAGGCCCGACTCCGAAAAGTCACCTTATTTCGAGTTGGCTAAGAAGTTTGATGTGCAATTGGACTTCCATCCGTTCATTCGGGTGGAAGGGGTGGTTTCCAGGGACTTCCGCAAGCAGAAGATCGACATCGCCCAGTACACCGCGGTGGTCTTCACCAGCCGTAACGCCATCGACCACTTTTTCCGGATCTGCGAAGAGATGAAGGTGAGCGTATCCCAGGATACCAAGTATTTCTGCATAGCGGAGGCCGTGGCGCTCTACCTCCAGAAGTTCATCCTGTACCGTAAGCGTAAGGTTTTCTATGGTGCGGATGGCACCAACAAGAGCCTTTTCGACGTCATCAACAAGCACAAGGACAACGAAAAGTTCCTGTATCCCTGCTCTGAGACCCAGGACAACGAAATCACCACCTGGCTCAAGAGCAACCGCTGCGAGTATGCGACACCGGTACTTTACCGCACCGTTTCCAACGACGTAAAAAGTCTCCTGGACGAT
The DNA here is from genome assembly GCF_035492835.1 of Dinghuibacter sp. Taxonomy (NCBI): domain Bacteria; kingdom Pseudomonadati; phylum Bacteroidota; class Chitinophagia; order Chitinophagales; family Chitinophagaceae; genus Dinghuibacter; species Dinghuibacter sp. The sequence continues at coordinate 1,817 of NZ_DATJIY010000040.1, read as the reverse complement.
AACGAATATGACATCATTTGCTTTTTTACCCCCAGCGGCGTAAAAAGCCTCTTTGAAAACATGCCGGACTTCCGGCAGAACGGCACCCGCATCGGCGCCTTTGGATCCAACACATCCAAGGCCGTCGAGGAGGCCGGTCTTCACCTGGACATAAAGGCCCCCGAGCCCGAAGCGCCCAGCATGGTCGCGGCGCTCGAGCGCTATCTGAAGATGGTCAAGGAATAAACGCTTATATTTACGAGCTGTGTGAAAAGTGGGCCGGAGGTCCACTTTTTGCATTTTCGTCCCGCCGTGCAAACCGGCGGGAAATTTGCGAACCTCAACGATTAGACACATGAACCGCCTGGCCAATGAAACGAGCCCCTATCTGCTGCAACACGCGCACAATCCCGTGGATTGGTATCCCTATGGGGATGAGGCCCTGAAACGGGCCGTAGCCGAGGACAAGCCGATACTGGTCAGCGTGGGCTACGCGGCCTGCCACTGGTGCCACGTCATGGAGCGGGAGAGCTTCGAGCAGTCCGGCGTGGCGGACCTGATGAATGCCCACTTCATCAACATCAAGATAGACCGGGAGGAGCGCCCGGACCTGGACCATATCTATATGGACGCCCTCCAGGCGATGACGGGGAGCGGGGGCTGGCCCCTGAACCTTTTCCTGACCCCCGACGGACGGCCGTTTTTCGGGGGGACCTATTTTCCGCCGGCCAGGGCTTACGGGCGGCTATCCTGGACGGAAACCCTCCAGGAAGTTGTGCGGGCCTTCCGGGAGCGGCGGTCGGAGGTCGAGGGCCAGGCGGACCAGCTGACCGAGCACCTGTCGGTGGCCAATGCCTTTGGCATCTCGAGGGGCGCCCCCGGTGATCCGGCAGCACTAGTGACGCGAAACCAGGTAGACACCATCTTCCACACGCTGATGCAACAGGCCGACACCGAAGCCGGTGGTTTTGGCCGGCCTCCCAAGTTCCCGCAGACCTTTTCCCTGCAATGGCTTGTCCGGCATGCCCACTTCACGGGGGAGCAGACGGGTTTGAACCACGCCCTGAACAGCCTCGATCATTTGTTAAATGGGGGTATATACGATCAGCTGGGTGGCGGAATGGCACGGTACAGCACCGACAGGGAATGGCTAGCGCCGCATTTTGAGAAGATGCTTTATGACAATGCGCTGCTTGTCACTGTATTATGCGAGGCGCTGGGGCTTACAGGGGAACCCAGGTTCCGGGACGCCATCCGGGACGTACTGGCATTCGCGGAGAGGGAGTGGCTGACGACCGACGGGTTGTTTTGTTCGGCCTGGGACGCCGACAGCGAAGGCGTGGAGGGGAAATATTATACCTGGAGCAAGGCTGAGATCATGGAGTTGCTCGGACCCGACGGCGACAGCTTTTGCCGGTTGTACGGCGTCACCGGGACCGGTAACTGGGAGGGGACCAATATCCTCCACCGCCCGGCCGGTTCGTGGTGGTATCTTTCCGAAGCCGACCGCGCAGTCATGGACACGGGGCGCCGGATATTACTGGAAACCCGTGGCCATCGGGTGCCCCCGCTTCTGGATGACAAGCAGCTGCTCAATTGGAACGCCTTGATGAACAGGGCGTTTTCCCAGGCATATGCGGTAACGGGCGACGAGGCGTACCGAACGACCGCGGTGCGGCATATGCAAGCCATGCTTTGTCATTTCAGGCAGGGCGATAGCCTCGGGCACGTTTTCAAGGCGGGTCGACTGCGTTATCCCGCCTTCCTGGACGATTACGCCTACCTGATCCAGGCGTTGATCTGTCTCCAGGAGATCACCGCGGATACGGCTTACCTGC
>NZ_DATJIY010000039.1:0-11154 GCF_035492835.1 Dinghuibacter sp. | reverse complement strand
TTGCCATGGCCAACGAGATTGAAGATTTCCTAGGGATAAAAGTGGATGTTGTTCCAAAGCGTTCGATCAAACCGACATATCTCGCGTCGGTAGAAAAGGACATTTTATATGTCTAGTCGTATTCCTTCAAGTATCGTTGGTGATATTCTGCGTTGTATCGAGCATATCGAAACATACACCTCCAATCTTTCCTTCGACGAGTTCTCTAGCAATTTTATGGTTATAGAGGCGTGTTTGTATAACATCCAAATTATAGGCGAGGCTGTGAACCAACTTCCGAATGATGTTAAAGAAGCGAACGGTCAAATTCCCTGGATACTTATTAAGGGAATGCGGAACAGATTAATTCACGAATATTTTGGAACAGATTTGCCATTAGTCTGGAACACGATCAAGAATGACTTACCTGCATTTACCCGGGAATTGAAAGAGATTCTAGGTCAACTGAAGGAAAAAAATCGCTAAGGCAGCTTTTTTCACGCTACGCAATAAACGGAACCGCTCAGCATTGCTGAGCGGTTATTTGTTGCCCGACCTGGATTACCTCCGCCGCTGCGCGGCTGCGGTGATCCATTGCCGCATTTGCATTACCCAAACCCTACCGCTTTAAGGCAAAGTCCCCTTCGGGGCCTTTTTGTATCCCTGCGCAGCCCCGTCGGAGCAAGCTCCGCCGTTGCCGCTCCGGCATACAAAAAGCCCGCCGCAAGTGCGGCGGGCTTTGCCTTAAAGCTGCATGCTTTGTTGCCCGACCTGGATTCGAACCAAGACAAACAGAACCAAAATCTGTCGTACTACCATTATACTATCGGGCAGTCCCGTTGGGGGAGGCAAAGGTAAGGAGCGGAGGGTTTACGAACAAGTTTTTTGGGATTTTCTTATCTTCCGGGCTTAAACGATAAAGCAGCGCTTGGGACGTGGTCCGGGGCGATAAAAATTTGCATATGGAAAGAAGGAAGTTTATCAGGCAGTCGGCCGTTACGGCGACGGGGTTGGCGTTGGGCGCGGGGGCGGCGGAACGCCTGGTCGCGGGGAACGCCGGAGCGATTGCGGGCGCGGCCCGGCTGGCGGATTTTCCGGTGGTCAGGGTAGCGGCGGGGGAGCGGAAGTTCTCGAGCCCGGCGATAGAGAAAGCGATCGACATGGTGCAGCAGGGTATTGGGAATAAGGAGCTGGGGTGGCTGTTTGGGAACTGTTTTCCGAATACTTTGGATACGACGGTGGATTTTTCGATGGTGAATGGGGTGCCGGATACGTTTGTGATTACGGGGGATATAGATGCGATGTGGCAGCGGGACAGTACGGCGCAGGTGTGGCCCTACCTGCCGTTTGTAAAGGAGGACCCGAGGTTGGGGCAGCTTGTCGAAGGGGTGATCCGGCGGCAGACGCGGAACATTTTGCTGGATCCTTATGCGAATGCTTTTTACAAGGATGATTCGAAGGTGAGTGAGTGGAAGAAGACGGACATTACGGATATGAAGGCGGGGATACACGAGCGGAAGTATGAAATCGATTCATTGTGTTATCCGATCCGGCTGGCGTATAACTATTGGAAACGGACGGGGAGCAAGGCGCCGTTCGACGCGGCCTGGAAGGAAGGGATTGCCAGTACGCTGAAGACATTTAGGGAACAGCAGCGTAAGCATGGCGAGGGGCCGTACAGCTTCCAACGGACCACGGCCTGGGCGACGGATGGGGTGCCGATGGGGGGATATGGTTACCCGGTGAAGCCGGTGGGGCTGATTTGTTCCATGTTCCGGCCGAGCGACGACGCGACGATATTCCCGTTTCTGGTGCCGTCGAATTTCTTCGCGGTGGCGAGCTTGAAACAGGCGGCGGAGATGGTGCAATCGATACATGGGGACGCGGCGCTGGCGCAGGGTTGCCTGGCGCTTGCACAAGAGGTGGAGGCCGCTTTGCATCAATATGCGGTGACGACCGATCCGGTGATGGGGAAGGTGTATGCGTACGAGGTCAATGGATTCGGGAGCTTTAACCTGATGGACGACGCGAATGTGCCGTCGTTGCTCGGGATGCCTTACCTGAACGCGGTGTCTACGGACGATCCCATTTACCGGAATACGCGGAAGCTGGTGCTGTCGGACCGGAATCCCTTTTTCTTCAAAGGGACGGCGGGCGAAGGGATCGGCGGCCCGCATATCGGGCTGAACATGATCTGGCCGATCGCCATCGTCGTAAGGGCGTTGACGAGCACGGAGGACGCGGAGATCGCGAAGTGTCTGCATACGCTGCAGACGACGCACGCGGGAACGGGTTTTATGCACGAGTCCTTTTTCAAGGACGATCCGAATAAGTTCACGCGGAAGTGGTTCGCGTGGGCGAATACGATTTTCGGGGAAATGGTACTGAAGACGTACCACACGCGGAAGGCGCTGCTGGGGTAGGGACGAAGGAGCGGGCGCTAGACAGCCATGATATAAACCGTATAGCTATAACTCCGCGTCGCGCCCCCCGCGCTAACCCCCGAAACGGTAACGTTCAACTCCAAGTCATCTTTCAATGACGAGAAGTCCTGTTCGAAAGTCCAGGCCAGGGTATTGTCGCCATAGCCGCCGTCGGTGAGCTGGAGTGACACGGGGTACGTGTGCCCGGAAACGTCGGATACGGTCACGGAGGCGGAGGCGAAGTTGGCGGCGGAGACCGAAAAGGACCAGACGGGGTAGACGAGCGGCGCGGGGATATACCCGTTGCCGGGATAGGCGGAAAAGGCCATGGCCGGCCGGTTGCCAAAACCGCCGATGACCCAAAGGGCGTTGGTGAAGTCGGTGTCGCCCTCGCCGATTTCGGTGAGGGAGGGGAAAAGGGCCCAGCGGCGGTGGCCGAGGGTGGCGACGCCGGGATCGGAGATATACAGGTCGATGGCGGCGGAGCCGTTGGCGCCGAGGGTGAGGTTGGAGTTGGCGGCGGCCAGCTGGCCGTCGGGTGTGATGCACTTCCAGGTGAGGGGCGGGTTGTGGCTGAGGGCGTTGTTATCCTTCATCATCAACGCGGCCTGCTGGGCTTCTGCGGAATATTTGGGGTTCAGCGCAACGGCAGGGAGACCGCAAAGACGACGGTAGTAGTTGAGCCGCTGTAGCTCTCTTAGTTTGACGGAGTCGGGGGTATCGCCGGGGTCGCATACGGAGCTGTTACCCGTCCAGGCGACATCGGAAACGGAGGACCCGAGGTAGTTGACCTGGTAATCGTCCATGGCGGCGGCCCGGGCTGCGGCGGAAGAGGTAAAGGAGGCGCTGAAACCGGTGGAGGTCGTCCCCGGCACAGAAGATACGTCCTTGTGACAGCCATAAGCGCCGGCCAGGCATACCAATGCCACAGCCGGCCTTACGGCCAGGGAAGGATACTTCATGAAAAGGATAAGGTTTAATGGTTAATGGCTACCAGGGCTACGGTGCAACAAAGGGTAATAATCAAACGGTAATGCACAAATGGTTAATCACGCAACGAGGGAATGATGCAATGGCAGGCTACGGTGCAACGGCGAAAAAATACCGGTTAGGGTTGCAACGGGTGATGAGTGCAGGTTGGAAGTAAAACGCTATTGTTCGGCTTTGACTAAATGATACTTTGTACGCCCTCTTTGGATCAGGACATAGCGGTCGTGCAACAGTGAGGCGGGCGTCAGGATGTGATCCAAACCTTCCACTTTTACCTTGTTGACGCTTACGCCGCCACCCTGAACCATTTTCCGGGCTTCACCCTTGCTTGGAAATATTCCCGTTTCCGCGAGGAAGGATACTATATCCACGCCCTCTGACAGGCGCGTCCTCGGGAAAGACACGGTTGGCACACCCTCCAGAATTTCCAATAATTGTGTCTCGGTAAGCTCTTTTAACAAACCCAACGTATCTCCGGCAAAGAGGAGTTCAGAGGCCTTTACTGCAAATTCGTACGCTTCCTGCCCATGGACGAAGGTCGTCACCTCTTTGCCTAAACGTTTTTGCAATTTACGAAGTCCGGGGTCTTGTTGGTTTTCCAACAACAAAATATTAACATCCTCCTCGGTCAGGAAGGTGAAAATCTTTATCCATTTGGCGGCGTCCTCGTCGGAAGCGTTTAGCCAGAACTGGTAGAATTGGTAGGGGGACGTCTTTTGGGGATCGAGCCAGATATTGCCTTTCTCGGTCTTGCCAAACTTGCCGCCGTCAGCTTTTGTCAGCAGCGGGCAGGTAAACGCAAAGGCTTCACCTCCACCCATGCGGCGGATGATTTCGGTTCCTGTGGTTATATTGCCCCACTGGTCGCTGCCACCCATCTGGATTTTACAGTTCTTATGGGCATTCAACCAGTAATAGTCGTAACCCTGTATGAGCTGGTAGGTAAACTCGGTAAAGCTGATGCCACTGTCGGAGTCCAGGCGTTTGCGGACGCTGTCCTTGGACATCATGTAGTTGACGGATATGTGCTTGCCGATGTCCCGGATAAACTGGAGAAAACCCATGTCCTTGAACCAGTCATAGTTGTTGACCATCTCGGCGGCATTGGGCAGGGAAGTGTCGAAATCCAGGTACCGCGCGAGTTGCGCGCGAATGCCGAGCAAATTTTTTGACAAAGTCTCCTCGGAGAGCAGTTTCCGCTCCTCGGATTTGAAAGACGGATCGCCGATCATCCCCGTGGCGCCCCCGACCAGGGCGATGGGCTTGTGCCCGGCGCGCTGGAGGTGGACCAGCAGGAGGATGGGTACGAGGCTACCGATATGCAAAGAGTCCGCGGTAGGGTCAAAACCGATGTAGGCGCTGGTCATTTCCTTCTGTAGCTGCTCTTCCGTTCCCGGCGTCATATCCTGGATCATACCCCTCCACCGTAACTCTGGTATTAGATTGTTAATCATGCGGCAAAAGTAAAATAATTTGTATATTTATGACCTATATCCAATATTCAGTGAAGACGCTGACCAGACTATTATTGCTTCCCTTTGCAGGCGCGTGCATTGTCGCAACCGCCAGCGCTCAATTCGTTACATATTCCAACGACTTTTTGAACATCGGGGCCGGGGCGGCCGGGCTGGCCATGGGCGGGGCACAGGTGTCTTCGGTCAAGGACGCGACCGCGGGGTACTATAACCCGGCGGGCCTCATGGGCGTAAAGGACAAGCCGGATTTCGCGCTGATGCACGCGGAATACTTCGCAGGCATCGGTAAGTACGACTATGCCAGCGCGGCTTTCCCGATCAACGACGGGAAGCGGGTATTGGGGTTGTCGCTGTTGCGTTTTGCCGTGGACGACATACCCAACACGCTCTACTTGGTGAACCCGCAGGACGGGTCGATCGACTACAACAATATACAAACGTTTTCGTCGGCGGATTATGCCTTCTTGCTTTCCCTGGCGCAAAAATTAAAGGAAAACGAGAACGGCCGCTGGAGCATCGGGTTGAACACAAAGATCATCTACCGGGACGTGGGCTCTTTTGCGCACGCCTGGGGTTTCGGTTTTGACGGCGGGTTGCAGTACCTGGGCAAACACGCCTCCTTCGGCGTGGTGCTGCGGGACATGACTACGACCTTCAACGCCTGGAGCTTTTCGTTTACGGACCAGGAAAAACAAGCGCTGTACCTGACCAATAACGACATCCCCGTAAAGTCCACGGAATTGACCGCGCCGCAATTGATCGTGGGCGGTTCGTACCTGTTCCACATTGGCAAGAAGGTTTCGATCCGTCCGGCGATCGACCTGGACGTGACTTTTGACGGGAAGCGAAACACCATCATCAGCTCGGACCCGGTGAGCGTCGATCCGCACATCGGACTGGAGCTGGGGTATAAGGACTTTGTTTTCCTCCGGGCGGGTATCAACAACTTCCAGCGGGCGCTGGCGGACGGGGATACGCTGGACCAGAAAAAAGTGTGGATCTATCAACCCAGCGTGGGCGCAGGTTTCAAAGTGAAATTCGTGACGATAGACTATGCGTTCACCAACCTGGCGAATCAATCGGACCCATTGTATACGCACATATTTTCATTGAAATTTGATATAGGACCGTTACCCAAGAAACACTAATTTTTTTTCCGACCCTGTATGAACATATTTAAGATCCTATTGGCGGCTATAGGCCTGACGTTTTGCGTCAGCGCCGGCGCGCAGACGTATAACAACGAGTGGATCGATTTTTCCAAAACGTATTATAAGTTCAGAGTCGGTTCGGATGGGCTATACCGTATCTCTGAATCGGTTTTGACGTCGGCGGGGCTACAGAATGCGGATGTTTCCACGTTCCAGCTGTGGCGTAACGGGGCACAAGTGCCCCTGTACACCTCCGTGGCGTCAGGGCTCCTTCCTGTAAACGGATACATTGAATTTTATGGGCGGGCAAACGACGGTAAGCCGGACAAACCACTTTACCTGCAACCGACGTTTCAAACAGCGGATCAATGGAGCCTGTTTACCGATACGGCAGTGTATTTCCTGACGATCAACCCGACCGGGGGTAACCTGCGGGTGAACGACGTGGCCAATAACGTGGCGAGCAACGCCCTGGCGCCGGAGCCGTACTACATGTGCCACAACGGGGCTTTTTTCAAACAGGGCCTGGACAACGGGGTATACCTCACCGTGGAAGGCAGCTATATCATTTCGTCCTCTTATGACGCGGGTGAGGGGTATATCGACGGCGTCGGCTATTGGCCGGGCAGCCCGTTCAGCTATAAATTTTCCGGTCTGCCGGTCTATACGGCCGGTCCGGCGACGACCGTCCGGGCGGGTGTGAACAACCTGGTGTTCGAGAACCGGACGATGGAGCTTTCGTACAATACCGGAGGCGCGAGCCACGTGCTCAAGGACACGGTCGTCACCCAAACGCAGGGCACGATCCTGTCATCCACCATCGCCACCAACCTGTTGTCCGGCGGCACGGTAACCCTGGGGGTCGCCAACAACAATTCCGACGGCAGCGACGAATTCACGATGAGCTTTGCGGAGGTCATCTATCCCAGTCAGTTCAATTTCCTGAACTCGAGCCATGCCTTTTTCAGCATGCCCGCCAGCGATACGGGCAACTATCTCCAGGTCAGGAATTTTACCTATGGGAGCGTGGCCCCGGTCCTGCTGGACCTGACCAACGGGCTCCGGATCACGGGTGATTTGTCCAAACCCGGGATGGTGCAATTCGTCCTACCGCCCTCGATGACCAACCGGGAGATCGCCCTGATCAGCGAGGATCCGGGTGGGGTCAAACAGGTGACATCGCTCACGTCCAAGCAGTTTACCGACTTTTCGCAGTCGGCCAACCAGGGAGACTTCCTCATCATCAGCAACCCCATCCTCTACAACGACGGGAGCGGCAACAATAACGTGGAGGCCTATCGCCAGTACCGCTTGTCGGCAGCGGGCGGCTCGTACAACGCCAAGACCATCGACATCAGCGAGCTGGTAGACCAGTTCGCCTTCGGTATTAAATTGCATCCTCTGTCGATCAGGAACTTCCTGCGGTATGCGCGGAACGTCTTTTCGGTAAAGCCCAAGTATGCCTTCCTGATCGGCAAGGCGGTCAACTATATGAACGTCCGGGCGGAAGAAAACATCCCGACGATCTATAAGCTGGCGCTGATCCCGTCCTTTGGCAGCCCACCCTCAGACATGCTGATGGCTACGGACGGCAACCAGTTCGGGCAGGGGAACGCCACACCGCTCGGCCGCCTGAGCGTCGTCAGCGGCGCGGAGATCGCGCCCTATCTTCAAAAGGTAAAGGAGTTCGAGCAGGTACAGTCGAATTATACGGGTACCGTTGCCGGCGAAGCCTGGAAGAAGAACGTCGTCCATGTCGTGGGCGCCGACGCCACCGCCGGGGACATCATCCAGGCCGATATGGCGAACTACCAGGCGGTCATACAGGATACGCTGTATGGCGGGAGCGTATCCACTTTCCGCAAGACCAGCACGACCAACGTACAAGACCTTTCGGATCAGCAGATCACGAACCTGTTCGCCACGGGGGTGGGGTTGGTCAACTATTTCGGACACTCTTCGCTGAATATCCTGGGATACAACCTGGGCGACCCCAGTCAGTTCAATATGCGCGGAAAATATCCGCTCTTTTTCGCCAACGGTTGCGACGCCGGCGATATGTTCGAGCCGGACAGCAGCCGGCTGACACCACAGGGGTTGACGGTCACGGAGCGGTTTATCCTGGCCGCGGAAAACGGCGCCATAGCTTACATGGGCTCCTCCTCGGTGGGGATCGTGAGCTACCTCGACGACTATAACACCCAATTGTACAACGACCTGTCGCGTACCTATTACGGCGCGCCCGCGGGCATCCAGATGATGAAAACGACGCAGGCGCTGGGGAACAACCCCACCTTCGCCAACGATTTTTATGGCCGTTGCTGTATGGAGCAACTGTCGCTCAACGGCGACCCGTCGATAGCGCCTTACCATTTCAGCAAGCCGGACTACGACATCGAAGACCCGCAGGTGAGCATCAACCCCGCGATCATTTCGGTGGCGGATAATACATTTACGGTAAAGACCTACTATTACAACCTGGGGATGGCTATTACGGACTCCATCCTGGTCACCATCAAGTGGCAGCTGCCCGACGGGACGACGACGACGCTTTATAATCAAAAACGCGCCGGCCCCCCCTTGCTGGATTCGATCTTCCTAACGGTGCCGATCAACCCCACTAAGGACAAGGGGAACAATACCCTGCTGATCAGTCTCAACGCGGACGGGAAGGTGAGCGAGCTGTCGATGTCGAACAACAACCTCTCCAAGTCTTTCTTTATCTATGACCAGGACGTCTCCCCGGTCTACCCCGCCGCGTATTCGATCGTAGGCAAGTCGCCCGTGACGTTCTATGCGTCTTCGGCCGACCCGCTGGACTCTGCCCGGAACTATGAATTCGAGATAGACACCACGTCCCTGTTCAACTCCCCGGCGATGATCAAGCTCAACAATTCGTCGAAGGGCGGGTTATTGTCCTTCCAGCCGACGATGGGTTACAAAGACAGCACGGTCTATTACTGGCGCGTCGCGATCGTGCCCTCCAACGGCAGCTCCACCAACTGGTCCGAGAACTCGTTCCTGTATGTAAACGGCAGCACGCCGGGTTGGAACCAGTCGCACTACTTCCAGTTTGGCAACGACAGCTATGCCCTCGAAGCGCTCGACTCCGACCGGGTTTTCTCTTTCCCGACAACGCCGCACACCGTGCAGGCCATCACGCAGGTATATCCGTACGGCGGCGACCAGGCGAACTCGGTACAGGTCGATGGATTTAACCAAACGTCTTCGGGTTGCGGCTCCACGTTCGGCTCCCTGGCCTTTATGCTGATCAACCAGTCGCACAACATCGTGATGTATGATACCGTGTCACCCGTCACCGGTCTGGGCAAATACGGCAGCTCCGGGGCTTGTACGGATATCCCGTATGACTTCAATTTCCCCGTCACGACCACGGCCGGCCGGAAGGCCGCCATGTCTTTCTTCGACAGCCTGCCCAACGGGACCCTCTTTGTCATGTGGGCCTGGATGACGAGCACGTCACCCACCCAGTTTATCGGCGCCTGGCAGTCGGATACGGCGGTGTTCGGTTCGGGCGTTTCCCTGTACAACAAATTCAAATCGATGGGCTTTAACACCATCGACTCCTTTACGCACTTACTACCTATTCTTTATATCGGCCGGAAGGAAGCAAACGGCACCTTCACCGTGCTTTCGCAGAAAGTAGGGAGCAACGTAGGCGACCAGCTGATCTCTGCGTACAGTTATGTGTCCACCCTCCAGCAGGGGAGCATCACCAGCACCCTCGTGGGGCCGGCCAAGTCCTGGCAGGACATACACTGGAAGGGCGCCATCGACAACCCCGGGGACAGCCTCCAGGTATTGGTATACGGCGTCCGGCAGGATTCCACCGAGGCCCTGTTGTACACCAGCACCGCGCTGTGCAAGGACACCAGTCTTTCGTTCATCCCCGCGGCGACGTATCCCCAGCTGCGTCTCGAGCTCATCAGCAAGGATTCGATACTCCAGACGCCTTACCAGCTCAAACGCCTGCTGGTCCACTACCAGGACGCGCCCGAAGGCGCCATCGCCCCCAACCACTATTTCACCTGCCCGGATACGCTCCAGGCGGGTCAGCCGCTCGACTTTGGCGTGGCCTTTCAGAACATCAGCGACGCGGCTTTTGACAGCATCAAGGTACAGCTCACCATTACCGACAACCAGAACGTGGCGCACAACATCGTCCTGCCCAAGACCAAGCCGCTGGTGGTGGGTGACTCCGTGCACATCCTGGATACCATCGCCACCCAGAACTATGTCGGGAAGAATACCCTGTACATAAACGTCAACCCCAACATGGCCCAGCCGGAACAGTATCTCGTCAACAACTTCCTCTACAAAACGTTTTTTGTAAAGGCGGATGCCTATCAGCCGACGATGGACGTAACCTTTGACGGGGTACACATCCTGAACCAGGACATCGTTTCCTCGCGGCCGCAGGTGCTGATCAAGCTCACCGATAACAGCCCGTACCTCGGGCTGACGGATTCCTCCGTCATCACCATCCAGGTGCGTTATCCCGATGGCTCGCTGCACGCTTACAAGACCGGTTCCGACAGCGCGCAGTTCATCCCCGCCAACTTGTCGTCCGGCCACAACACGGCCACGGTGGTGCTCCACCCGAGCCTGGTGCAGGATGGTAACTATGAGCTGATCGTCAACGGCCAGGATGAAAGCGGCAACCCGGCGGGCCGTCTGGCCTACGATGTCACCTTCCGCGTGATCAACACGCCCATGATCTCGAACGTCTTCAACTACCCCAACCCCTTCACGACCTCCACCGCCTTCGTGTTCACCATCACCGGCTCGGAGGTCCCCCAGGAGCTGCGCATCCAGATATTGTCGATTACCGGTAAGGTCGTGCGCGAGATAACCGAAGCCGAGCTCGGGCCGTTGCACATCGGCCGCAATATCACCCAGTTCAAATGGAACGGCACTGACCAGTTTGGGCAGAAGGTCGGGAATGGGGTGTATCTCTATCGGGTGATTACGAATCTGAATGGGAAGTCGCTCGGGAAGTTCACCGATCAGGGGGAGAACACGAATCAGTACTTCAAGGCGGGGTATGGGAAAATGTACCTCATGCGATAAACCGATTACCGGTTATTAGCCTGCCGGCCGAAGGGGGCGGGGGGG
>NZ_DATJIY010000038.1:0-8736 GCF_035492835.1 Dinghuibacter sp. | reverse complement strand
GTTGTAACCACGACCTAAAGAGTTTATGGTGGTTATGCCGAGGGTGATCACCTCTTCCCATACCGAACAGAGAAGTTAAGCCCCTCATGGCCGATGGTACTGCACCAAAATGCGGGAGAGTAGGTAGCTGCCGTAATTATTGAAAAGGCCCGCACGCATTCGCGTGTGGGCCTTTTTGTTTTTGGCCGGCACCGCCCGATACAGCGGCGAGCGCGACCACACACAGAACCCGCGGCTATCTTTAAAATTCGTTGTGTTTTCGCAATGCGTATTTTTTGTACTTTGGGCGGTCGATAAATTCGGCTTAAACGATTTACTATCTACATGATGAAAAAATTATTAAAAGCCTTGCCGGTATTTGGTTTACTGGGCGGGTCGTTGTTGGCGCAGGGGCAGATGGTTCCCCGGAGCGTGGGAAAGGTGGAGGATCCGGTGGATTGGATCAACCCGCTGATGGGAACGACGTCGAAGCCGTCGCTGTCGAATGGGAATACATATCCGGCGATCGCGCTGCCGTGGGGGATGAACTTCTGGACGCCACAGACGGGGAAGATTGGAGACGGATGGGGATATGTGTATCAGGCGGACAAGATCAGGGGGTTCAAGCAGACGCACCAGCCCAGCCCCTGGATCAACGATTATGGACAGTTCGCGATCATGCCGGTAACAGGGAAGCTGGTGTTCGACCAGGATGACAGGGCGAGCTGGTTTTCGCATAAGACGGAGGTGTCGCGGCCATACTATTACAGCGTGTATCTCGCGGACGCGGATGTGACAACGGAAATCACACCGACGGAACGGGCGGCGCAGTTCAGGATGACATTCCCGACCTCGGACAGCTCCTTTATCGTGGTGGATGCGTTCGAGCGCGGATCCTATATCAAGGTGATTCCTTCGGAAAAGAAGATCATCGGGTATACGACGATGAACAGCGGCGGGGTGCCGGACAACTTCAAGAATTACTTTGTCATCTATTGCGATAGGCCGTTCACGTTCGCGGCGACCTGGCACGACAAGAAGCTGGCGACGGATACGCTGGAGTACCAGGCGGGCCACGTGGGAGCGGTGCTGGGTTTTAAGACAAAAAGGGGAGAGCAGATCCACCTGAAGGTGGCGTCGTCCTTTATCAGCTACGAGCAGGCGGAACTGAACCTGAAACGCGAGATTGGCCAGGACGAATTCGCGACCACGGAAAGGAAAGCAAAGGCGGCCTGGAATACGGAGCTGAAGAAGATTTCGGTCGAAGGCGGTACGGTAGACCAGGTGAAGACTTTTTATTCCTGTCTCTACCGGGTATTGCTGTTCCCGCGGAAGTTCTTCGAACTGGATGCGACGAACGCGGTGGTGCATTACAGCCCCTACAACGGGCAGGTGCTGCCGGGTTATATGTTTACGGATAACGGCTTCTGGGACACCTTCAGGGCGGTATTCCCGATGTTCACGCTGGTCTACCCCACCCACGACGCGCAGATCATGGAAGGGCTGGCCAACGCCTATAAAGAGAGCGGCTGGCTGCCGGAGTGGCAAAGTCCGGGTCATCGGGATTGCATGGTGGGCTCGCACTCGGCGTCGATCATTTCGGACGCGTATATCAAGGGGCTCAGGGGTTACGACATAAAGACCCTATATGAGGGCATCCTCAAGAACAGCGAGAACGAAGGCCCGCTGAGCTCAGTGGGAAGGCTCGGGGTGAAGTATTATAACAGCTTGGGGTATGTCCCCTACGACGCGGGTATCGAGGAAAACACGGCCCGTACGCTCGAGTACGCCTACGACGACTTTACGGTCTCCCGGCTGGCGCGGGCCCTGGGACGTCCCCAGGAAGAGATAGACCGTTTTGAGAAGCGCAGTCAGAACTACCGGAACGTATTCGACCCGGAGACGAAAATGATGCGCGGCCGCAACAAGGACGGGAAGTTCGAAACGCCCTTCAGCCCGTATAAATGGGGTGACGCATTTACGGAGGGCAACAGCTGGCACTGGACCTGGTGCGTTTTCCACGACATCACCGGGCTGTCTTCCCTGATGGGTGGACGGGAAATGTTCGGGAAGATGCTGGATTCGGTCTTCAAGCTGCCGCCCATCTTCGACGACTCGTATTACCACGTAACGATCCACGAGATCCGGGAGATGCAGATCGTGAACATGGGGCAGTACGCGCATGGCAATCAGCCGATACAGCACATGCTCTATCTCTACAACTTCGCGGGTGAGCCCTGGAAGGGCGAATACTGGATACGGGAGTCGATGAACAAATTGTACAAGGCGGTGCCGGACGGGTATTGCGGGGACGAAGACAACGGTCAGACGTCGGCCTGGTACGTATGGTCGGCGATGGGGATGTACCCGGTTTGTCCCGGTACGCCGCAATACGTCATAGGGGCGCCGCTGTTCCGGAAGGTAACGGTATCCCTGGAAAACGGGAAGCAGGTGGTGATCGAGGCGCCAGCCAATAGCGAGCAGAATATCTACGTCGGTAAGGTGACGATGAATGGCCAGCCGTATTCGAAGGAATATTTCAACCACTTCGACCTGCAAAAAGGGGCGGTGATCCGTTTCGACATGCAGACACAGCCGAATAAGGCGCGGGGAACCAATTCCGTGGATTTCCCCTACTCCTTTAGCGCGGGGAAATAATGAACTTAAAAGGCCCCTGGAAATGGGGTATGGCAATACATCAGGGCGTGGGCGAATGGACCCACGCCTTTTTTTGCGCCATCCCGAGGCCCGCGGAGGGGGGGCGCAAAAAAAAATCCCCCGGGAACCAGCCTGGGGGATTAAATGCATTGTCTGACGGGAACGCCTAGCGATCGTAGCGACCACCGCCGCCGCCGTAGCCACCACCGGAGTTGTTCCGGCGATAACCGCCACCGCCGCCGCTGCCGCCATATCCACCGCCGCCGCCGCGTTTGAAACCACCACCGCCACCGCCGGAGTTATTCTGCGGGCGGGGGAAAGATTCCTTAACGACGATTTTACGGCCTTGAAGTTCAGTATCGTTCAATTCAGCTATCGCAGATTGACCTGCATTTTCATCTTCCATTTCCACAAATCCGAAGCCCCTGCTACGGCCAGTTTCCCTGTCGGTAACAATTTTGACAGAGGTCACGGCTCCGTAGGGTTGAAATACATTTTTCAGATCTTCCTCAGAAATGCTCCAGGAAAGATTCGCAACATAAAGGTTCATTTGACAAAAAATTTAAGTTTGATCATTGTTAGCTGAATGTAGTAAAATCAACGTAACAATACTAAAGTTAGGAGAAATCGCGGAAAAGCCCTATTTTTTTTTACTCCGCAACCACCTCGAATTCCAGTTCCGTCTCCTTGCCGCCCCCGAAGTCGATTTTGGCCTTGTAGGTGCCAAGTTCCTTCACGTCCTCGAGGATATGGATCCTGCGACGGTCGATGTCATACCCCTTCTCCTCCCGGATGGCGCGGGCCAGCTGGACGGAGGTGACGGAGCCAAAAATCTTACCGGAGGTACCGGTCTTGGCGCCGAGCTTGATGGGGGATGCCTTCAGCACTTCTACGACCTTATTGATTTCGGCCAGCATCTTTTCTTCCCGTTTCTTTTGCTGTTTCTGGCGTTCTTCCAGCATTTTCAGGTTGCCGGTGTTGGCCTCGACAGCCATTTTCTGGGGGATGAGGAAGTTACGGGCATATCCGTTCTTTACGGTAACCAGCTCGTTTACACCGCCCAGGTTATTTACATCTTTAATAAGAATGACTTGCATGAGGTACTCCTTACTTTAAAAGGTCAACTACATAAGGTAACAAGGCCATCTCGCGGGCCTTTTTCACGGCGTCGGCGACTTTACGCTGGTACTTCAGGGAGTTGCCGGTGATGCGCCGGGGGAGCATCTTACCTTGTTCGTTCAGGAACTTCTTCAGGAACTCCACGTCCTTGTAGTCGACGTGCTTGATGCCATAACGCTTGAAACGACAGTACTTTTTCTGACGCTTTTCGGTCTTAATGGCCGTCAGATACTTGATCTCGTTGCTCTTTGCCATGGTTAAGCCTCCACTTTTTCTTTGGGGGTGGAAAATGCGCCATTCCTTCTTTTCTCATTGTACTCGACGGCGTATTTATCGAGCTTAACGATAATGTGACGCATGCTTTGCTCGTCACGCAGAAGCTGTACTTTCAGCTTCTCATTGAAGTCGGTTGGCGCTTTGTACTCCGCAACCCAGTACAAGCCTGTGGTTTTTTTGCGGATCGGAAACGCCAGTGATTTCAGGCCCCAGGGGGTTTCGTGCACCATCTCGCCGCCATTTTCGGCAATAAGCGAGGTGTATTTCTTTTGGACGGCTTTGAACTCGTCCTCAGATAGCACAGGGGTAAAAATCACCATCAATTCATAATTCTGCATAATTAAAAATATGTTTGGGGCTGCGAAGGTAATAATTTCTATTGAAAAATCAGCACTTTTTGGGGATGAATGCCCCGGCTGTCGAGGATTTCCAGGAAATAGAGCCCGGGGCTCAGGCCGTCGACCGCCAGGCTGATTTGTTCATCCGTGGATGATAGGGACCACGACTGCTGCTTCACCATTTTACCCTCGGGGCTAAAAAGCCGGAGCTCCAGCGGCCCGGTCGATGGAGACAGGAGGGCTAGATGGATGTTGCCCTGTACGGGGTTGGGATACAGGCGATAAGCACTGGCGCTCGTAAATTCGACGGTTTGGACCGGGGAAAGCTGTGCCGTATCGGAGCTCAATTGTCGGGACAACCGGTAGTAGCTGACCCCATTAAGCGGCAGGGAGTCACGGAAGGCATATATCTGGGCGAATTTGTCCGCCAGGCCGGGGACGGAGCCGATGGTGGACCAGGTCTGGCCGTCCCTGGACCGTTCAACCTCGAACGGAATGGGTTGGCCGTCGGAAGAGGTCGACCAGTTCAGATCGACTACCGGACCGTCGGGAATTGCTTTGAAACTGAGCCAGTCGATGGGAAGCGGAATTTCGAAGGGGGTAACGCGTATCTGGGCGAAAAGGCCCATGCCGGGTAACATCAAAAGACACAAGGTCGCGAACACTTTGGTACACATAGGGACGGATTTTAGCTATAGGGGATAGCACAAAAACTACGCCAGATATAGTGGAAATCTGTCATAGGTTACTTGTCATCCTGTCAGGATGATCCCATTGGCATTGGGTTTGACGCGCGACCTCCTAAACGATAGTCTATTATGCAAAAAGGCCAGATACGCGTCCAAACCGAGAATATTTTTCCGATCATCAAGAAGTTCCTGTACAGCGACCATGACATCTTTGTCAGGGAGCTGGTCAGCAACGCGGTGGACGCCACCCAAAAGCTCAAAACCCTGTCGTCGCTGGGCGAAGCCAAGGGAGACCTCGGCGACCTGCGCATCGACATTACCATAGATACCGATAAAAAGACACTCACCATCTCCGACCGGGGTGTCGGTATGACCGAGGCCGAGGTCGATAAATACCTGAACCAGGTGGCCTTCAGCGGAGCCGAGGAGTTCCTGAACAAATACAAGGGACAGAACGAAGCCAATATCATCGGGCATTTCGGCCTGGGTTTTTACAGCGCCTTCATGGTGAGCGATCAGGTGACGGTGGTAACGAAAAGCTATACCGACGCTCCCGCCGTCCGCTGGACCTGCGACGGCAGCCCTGAGTTCACCCTCGAAACCACGGAAAGACCCGCCGGCCGTGGAACGGACATTATCCTGCACCTCAACGAGGAAAGCCTGGAGTTCCTGGAAGCCGATCGAATCCGGCACATCCTGGAACGCTTTTGCCGCTTCCTGCCCGTTCCCATCTGGTTCGAGGACAAACAGATCAACAACACGAACCCTGCCTGGACAAAAAAGCCGTCCGAGCTGACCCCGCAGGACTATAAGGATTTCTACAAGGAGCTATACCCAACCAACGAGCCCCCGCTATTTTGGATCCACCTCAACGTGGACTATCCGTTCAACCTCACGGGTATCCTCTATTTCCCCAAGATCCAGCACAGCTATGAAATTCAAAAGGACAAGATCCAGCTCTATTCCAACCAGGTCTTTGTCACCGACGAGGTAAAGGACATCGTGCCCGAGTTCATGATGCTCCTGCAAGGGGTCATCGACTCGCCCGATATCCCGTTGAACGTGAGCCGCAGCTACCTCCAGGGGGACCCGAACGTGCGAAAGATCAACGGTTATATCACCAAAAAGGTGGCCGACAAGCTGAGCGAGCTGTTCCGTACGGACCGCAAGGAATACGAAGCGAAGTGGGAGCACATCGGCCTCTTCGTGAAGTACGGTATGATGACGGACGACAAGTTCCTGGAGAAAGCAAACGATTTCCTGATCATGGAGGACGCAAGGGGCGGCGCTTTCTATACGCTCGAAGAGTACCGCGAAAAGACCGGCGACCTGCAAAAGAACAAGCAGGGCAAAACAGTGATCCTCTATACGACCCAACCGGTGCAGCAGGATGCCTATATTCAGGCGGCGCAGGCCAGGGGCTACGTGGTGGTCAAGGCCGAAACGCTGGTCGATGCCGCTTTTATCAACCACATGGAGATGAAGTGGGAAAACGTCCAGTTCACGCGCGTGGACGCCGACATCGTGGAAAACCTGATCGACCGCCAGGAGCACACCGAAAGCGTGCTCACCAAAGAACAGGAAACGTTGCTGAAGGAATGGTTCGGCGGCCAGGTGCCGGATCAGCACATCACCGTGGAGCTCCGCGGGCTTAGTCCGGAATCGGCCCCGGTAGTGGCTACCCGACCCGAATTCATGCGGCGCATGAAGGATATGGCGTCCGCTGGCGGAGGCGGTATGGCGGGTTTCTACGCCAACATGCCGGACGAGGTGACGCTCACCGTGAACGGGAATCACCCCATCTACCAGCAGCTGCTGCAGGACAATAACGCAGACCACCGCGACAAACAGGTGCGCAACCTGGCGGACCTGGCGCTGTTGTCACAGGGTTTGCTGAAGGGGAATGAGCTGACCGCCTTTATACAAAGGAGCGTGGAGCTCATGGGCGGTGAAAAGAAGAGCCGTATTATAACAGAGATTTGATCAGATCACGCTTCTGACGCGATACGGGGACGGCGGTGTTATCTTCCAGGAGGAGATACCCGCCGTCTTCCTTTATCCAGCTGCGGATGAACGAGCGGTTGACGAGATGGGACTGGTGGCAGCGTAGGAACCCATAGTCCCGAAGCATTTCTTCGTATTCGAAAATGGGTTTTGACACCAGGTATTTTTCGCCGTCCTGGAGGTAGAACGTCGTGTAGTTGTTGGAGGCTTCGCAGCGGACGATCCGTCCGGGGTGGACCAGGCGGGTTTCGCGGGCGCCTGGGAGGGCGATGCGGTGCTCCTGTTTTTGCTGCTGGTGCTTCAGGAGCTCCAGTAGATTTTCCAGCTGGGCCTTCTGATGCCGGTCAGCGCGTCTGGCCAGGGCCTTGTCGACGGCATGCCGCAGCTCGGTTACGTCGATCGGTTTGAGCAGGTAATCCAGCGCGGAGAACTTTATAGCTTGTATGCCATACTCGTGGAACGCGGTCACGAAGATCACGTCGAAGTCGGGCGCCGGGAGGCTGCTGAGCAGGTCGAATCCGGTCTGTCCGGGCATGGATATATCTAGGAAAACGAGGTCCGGCCGTTTGTCCAGGATCAGCGATCGCCCGTATACGCTGTCGTAGGCGGCGCCGGCCACGGTCACCTGCGGACAATGCCTTTCGAGGAGCTGTGACAGGTTTTCCACGTTGTTGGGCTCGTCGTCGACGATCACCGCCCGGATCATGTCAGCCATTTGCTAAAGATAAAGGTAAAGGTGGTTGCGCGGCGGCCCGCCGTATAAAGGAGCCCGATGGACGCCGCGGGGTTGAGCTGGTTGAGGAGGCGGATGCGGTCGGTGGTCAGCCGGAGGCCGTATTTGCCCCGGCTGTCAGTCTCGCCCGGGTGACAGCCGTACCCGTTGTCCGTGATCTCGACGACCAGGTCGTCGGACCGGGTGAAGGCCGCCAGCGTTACGAGACCGTTTTCCCGGAGGGAAGAAACACCGTGTTTGACCGCATTTTCGATGATGGGTTGTAACAGCAGGTGGGGCACTTCTATCGTATCGAGGGGGAGGTCGCTGTCGATACGGTACCGGAAGTGAAAACGAAGCTGCTCCAGGCGAAGGTAGGTTTCCATCGACTTGAGCTCCTGGCCAAGGGTTCCCTGCACCCGGTCCTGCCCGGTGAGCGTATTGCGCATGAGGTTGCTGAAAGCCGACAGGTACTCGTTGGCGCCGTCGATGTCGTGTCTGTTGACCAACCCCTGTATCGACGTGAGTGCGTTAAAGATAAAGTGCGGGTTGAGCTGGGCCTGGACCGACCTCAGGGACTGGATGGCCGTTTGCCGGCGGTTTTCCTGTTCGGTAAGCTGGTGGCGTTTGCGCCGGCGGTACAGCTCGAACGAGACCAGGAGGCCGGCGATAACGGCGGTGGCGACAAACCAGGTCGTTGACCACCAATACGGCGCCACGACGACGGTGTAGTGGGCTTCCGTTTCGGGCTGGAAGCGATAGCGCAGCGACAGGTCGTAGGTGTGGCCCCTGGATGCGTGCAAAGGGAAGGCGGACGAATCCATGGGAAACGTCCGCCAAAGGGTATCTTTTTCAGGGCTATCCTGGCCGGCGCCACTCGTCCGCTCAATCCGGTATTCGATATCGGGAGGGCCCAGGCCCGGCCAGGTATTGAATGTCAGCGAGAAGTCCTGGTTGCCGG
>NZ_DATJIY010000037.1:0-10098 GCF_035492835.1 Dinghuibacter sp. | reverse complement strand
CACAGGAAGTAGTTGAAGGAAGACACGTTGACCCCGGCGTTGGAGGCGTCGGCCTTGCTCTTGCCGTTGACCTTGTCCACGACCACCAGCTTCTCGTAGGCGCGGTTGCTGGATTTGAAGATGCGGCGGACCGGCTGCGACTTGATCTTTTCGTTATAGGCGAAGTCCACCTGGACCATCTCGAACTCCCTGATCATTTTTTCCAGCGTATCGTCGGTGCTCCCGTCGTTGACGATGATGACCTCGAAACGCGGGTAGTTCAGCGTGAGCAGCGAGCGCACATTCTGGATGATGGTGACGCTCTCGTTAAAGGCCGGCGCGATCACGGAGATCCCGGGCGCCAGCGGCGAGCCCAGTATCTTCTTATAGTCGGAATAGCTGTTTTGCTTCTGGAAACGCCGGATGGCCACGAACGACAGGACGGCCAGCAGGGCGTACATCAGGAGCATGGTTATCCCGTAAACGAACACCGAGCCTTCATAGGCGTGCCGGATATGGTCCCATATGCTGATCTGCTCTATCATTGTTGCACCGCTACTTTTCGTTGAACCGTGGTATTCCCGAAGCCCTGGCGCTGCATGTTCCCCCAGCTGTGCTTTTTACCCGTCAGGAAGTAGTAGTACCCCCGGATCGAAAACAGCACGATCATGGGATGGTACAACAGGAACTCCAGGAAGGGCGTGGTGCACAGCAGGAGCACCTCCCGGAAGGATTTGTAGTGCCGGAAAGCCAGCT
The DNA here is from genome assembly GCF_035492835.1 of Dinghuibacter sp. Classification (NCBI taxonomy): domain Bacteria; kingdom Pseudomonadati; phylum Bacteroidota; class Chitinophagia; order Chitinophagales; family Chitinophagaceae; genus Dinghuibacter; species Dinghuibacter sp. The sequence continues at coordinate 9,363 of NZ_DATJIY010000037.1, read as the reverse complement.
GGTCCCACAGGATCGCGATGGTCGTGATCATGATGGAATACATATACACGAAGACGAGGAGCAGGATGGCGTATTCCGGGTTGATCTCGCCGCGGCACAGCTGGACGATATAATAGACGATCCCCGTCAGCTCGACGAGGGGGGCCAGGAGCTCGAAGAAAAAGTTGTACGGCATGAGCACCCAGCCGGCCTTGCCGTACCGCGGGTTGAACAGCATCCCCTTGTGGGCGTACATCAGCTGCGCGAGACCCCGGGCCCAGCGGGTCCGCTGGCGCATGAATATCTTTACGGTGTTGGGCGCCTCGGTCCAGCAAAGGGTTTCGGGAATATACCGGATGGCGTAGTCGATCTGGTTGTCGTAGGCATACCGGGACATGCGCACCATCAATTCCATGTCTTCGCCAAAGGACTGCGCGTCGTAGCCGCCGGCCTTGATGGCGACTTCCTTGTCAAACAGCCCCAGACCGCCCGAGACGTTGGGTACGCAATTGATCAGCGACCAACCCATTTTACCCAGGACAAAAGCCCGGATGTATTCCATTTCCTGGAAGCGCGGCAGCAATTTACGCGGCGGGCGCATCCTCAGGATCACGCCCTCTTCGATGTCGCAGGAATTGGCGATCCGGAGCGTGGCCCCGGCGGCAATGACGCGTTTGGAAGGTTCTTCGGTAACCGGTTTGATGAGCTTGAGCAGCGTGTCCTTGCTCAGGATGCAGTCCACGTCGGTACAGACGAAATAGTCGTAGCTGGCGACGTTGATCCCCGCGTTGCTGGCGTCGGCCTTGCTCTTGCCGTTGACCTTGTCTATGACAATCAGCCGCGAATAGGCCGAGTTGCGGGACTTGTAGACACCTTTGATCTTCTGGCAGCGGATCTTGATGGAATAGGCATAGTCCACCTTTTCCATCTCAAAGGCCTCGATCAGCTGTAGCAACGAGTTATCCGTGCTGCCGTCATTGACCAGCACGACCTCGAACTTCGGGTAGTTGAGCGTCAATAATGAACGCACGTTCTGGATGATGGACAGCCCCTCGTTGTAGGCGGGTGCGATCACGGAGATGCCCGGGGTGAGGGGGGAACCCAGCATATTCTCGTAGGAAGCGAGGCTGCTGCGGCGGCGGTAGATTTTTATCGCCACGAATGACATGATGGCCAGCAACGCGTATATGATGAGGAGGATGACCCCATACACAAAGACGGTGCTCTCATATACGGCCTGCATCAGAATTTGATTAGGGGGTTCATACAATGCCGGAGGATGAGCTTGTTCTCCGCGGTGCCGGTCTCGATCAGCTCGTCGACGAGGCTTTTGGGCGTGGCCCGGGTTTTGATCAGCGACTTGGCGGCGTTCTTACGGATGTCGAAGTCGGACGAATGGAGGAACTCGTGCCTTAGGAACTGGATCTGGTTGCCTGTATCCATACGGCCGATGGCCTTCAGGATTTCGAGCTGGCAGTTCAGCGGCTGGCTGTAATAGATTTCCACGAGGTGCGGCTCGGCCTCTTCACAACGCAGCTTACCCAAACAGTTGATGGCGTCCGCGCGCAGGTTATGGTCTTTATTGTCGAGGAGCTTGATCACCGCGTGCGCGGCGTCCTGCTGGTTGTAATGGACGATCAGCTTCAGACAAAAGGATACGATGCTCTTGTTCGGGGAGTAGGTCACCCAGCGGGCGAACTTGGGGATCGCGATCTCCTCGGTGGTGGTGATGGTCTTGAACAGCTCGATCTGGTCCCACATCAGCAGCGGCTCGGTGACCACGTCAAAGAACTTGAAGGGCTCGTTCTTACTCAGCTTGATATACGCGTTCCGCGCCTCGGCGCGCAGCTCGCGATTCTTGCTATTGGTCAGGGGGAGGATGTTGACGTCGGAGATGGACATATCCATGTCCGTTAGCTCGATCATGCCCTGGACCTTCCGGTTCCATTTGACCGACTTCATTTTCCTGAACGAAACCTTATCCAGCTCCAATTCCAGGTAGAGCCGGCGCAGGAGGTCCCCGATGGACCCGGCAAAACTCTTCTTATAGTTCACGATCCGGTCGATCAGGAGCTGGCGGTTGGCGGGATTCCGGAGCGTTTTTGTCCGGAATTTTTCGATCGGGAGCTCGATGTCGTCGATGGGCACGTTATCGGCGAGGCCCTCGTTGAGCACGACGTGCTCCGTGAGCAGCTGGTCGATCACCGGCAGCAGGTCGGTCTCCTTCTTATCCTGGCGGTAACCGCGGTAACGGCGGACGAGGATGCTGCCGTAGGCGAGCAGGGTAGCGGACAACGCTACAAGGATAAAGACGCACGCCACCTCTATGACCAGGGGCAGGTCAAGGAAGTAGTAATATAGGGCGGTCAGGACGTTGTTATCCTGCAGGTACGAAGTAAAGTCCTTAAACATGAATATTGGTTGTCGCTCTTTTTGCGTCCAAAAGCCGTTTTACGCGGATGACCAGCTCCTTGCCGGTGATCGGCTTTTTGAGGTAGTCGTCGGCGCCCAGCTGAAACCCTTCGGTGATCGAATGCTCCTGCGTGACGGCGGAAATGATGATGATCTTCGCCCGCTCTCCTTTGGGATGCTGACGAATTTTGCTGATGATCTCGAAGCCGTTGGCGTACGGCATCATCAGGTCCGTGATGATAAGGTCGTAGTTCTCCCGATCGATCAGCTCCAGACCCTCTTTGCCGTTGGTGGCGATATCGACGGCGTAGCCTTCTCTGACCAGGATTTTTTGCAATACCATCTGAACGATGTCATTGTCATCGATGATTAAGATTCGCTCCATAGTAATTTTTATTCTGGACGAATACAGAGGTAAAGCGGCGGAGAGGTAAGCGGTGAGCTAAGGTTTTTTAGCTTAAGGCTAAAGAAGAGGGCTATAAATGCAGTTAAACAAATATAGCCCTTTTTAGAGAAAAACAAGAGGTAAGCAAAACGACATTTATAGAAAACTAAGCAAAGCTTCCCAACAGTTTCCGGACACGGATGTGTAGTTCGTGCGGCATAACGGGCTTCCGTATAAAATCATTGGCGCCAATCTGGTAACACTGGGTAATCGCGGATTCGCTGGACATCGATGTGATCACGATCACGGGTACGCCTTTGTAACTTTCTTTTGCCTTGATCCGGCTCATCACCTCGAACCCGTTTGCGTAAGGCATATTGATGTCGGTGATGACCAGGTCATAGGTGTGGAGGTCTATCTGTTCCAATCCTTCTTTACCGTTTGCGCAGGCCTTGACCGTAAATCCTTCCTTCTGCAAAAACCGGGTCAGCGCCTTGAGCAAAATTTCATCGTCCTCAATCAACAGAATTTCTGACATCGCATTCAAAAAATTAGAAGTAAGCGTTTGTGGTTTCTGAGTGTAAAGCTACGGCTTGCCGCGTCGCTTTTTGTTATCCGTATATTAACGGAGTACCGTATAACATGCGCTTAACGAGGCAACTATGCACTATATTTGCGGTTATGATGAAGTTCAGATCAGAGCTGGAAGTGAAGCCGGCAGCGGTTTCTATACGCTACCCGCAGTCCGTCTTCCTGGCGGGCTCGTGCTTTACGGAACATATTGGGAATAAACTTGATTCATATCGTTTACCGGTTTTGCAGAACCCGCATGGGATTTTATTCAATCCTATCAGTATATGTGAGATGTTGATTTCGTGTGTGGAGGGGCGTGAGTTTGCGTCGCCTGATCTTTTTCATTACGGGGGTCTTTGGAGCAGCTGGGGGCATCATTCGCGGTTTTCAGCCGTTTCCTCTGTCGACGCGCTTTTGGCCATGAATGCTTCTCAGGCCGCGGCCTCTGCGTTTTTGCGGCGCGCGGACTGGGTGGTACTAACGCTTGGCAGCGCATGGGTGTATGAGCTCCGTGCTACGTCCCCCGCCTTTGCAGACGGGCCCCTCACGGGCGGTTATGGACCCGGGCGGGTGGTCGCCAACTGTCATAAGGTTCCGGCGGACTGGTTCATACACCGGTTGCTCAGCGTCGAGGAGGTGCTGTCCGCGCTGGACCAGGCGTTGCACCGGCTGTTCCTGCTTCGGCCGTCTTTGCGGGTCATCTTTACGGTTAGCCCGGTCCGTCACCTCCGCGAGGGCATGATCGAAAACAACCGCTCCAAGGCGGTCCTTATACAGGCGGTGCACCACCTGGTGGGGAAGTTCGACCGCCTCGACTATTTCCCGGCCTATGAGCTGGTCGTCGACGACCTCCGCGATTACCGCTTTTATGCCGAGGACCTGGTCCACCCCAACTACCAGGCAACCGGCTATGTATGGGAGAAGTTCGTGGGCGCCTATATGGACCCCGAGGCGCGGGCGGTGATGCTGGCGCTGGAGGGGGTGCTCGCGGCGCGCCGGCACAAGCCGTTTAATCCTACCGGAGAGGAGCACCGCCGGTTTATGGCGCGCATGGGCGCGGAGGCGCGGGCGCTGATGGCGAAGTATCCGTTTTTGGATCTTTCGGAGGAGATCGAGTATTTTACGGCTTAATGACGCACCTCTGGTTGGCCAGCTGGTATCCCCACGCGGGGGACCCCTTTAACGGGGACTTTGTGCAGCGGCATGCGCTGGCGGTCTCGCTGCGCGCGCCGGTGACGGTGGTGCACGTGGCCCGTGGGGCGGGGGCGCCGGCGGTGACCCAACGGGGGCGGTTGACCGAACATATCTATTACAGTCTTTCGCGGTGGCGGGCGTTGCTCGCCTATGACCGGGCGTTCCGGGCGTTTGCGCGTTCTAACGGGCGGCCGGCGGTCATACACGTACACGTGTGTATGATCGCGGGGGTGTACGCGCTGTGGGCGCGGTGGCGCTACCGGGTGCCGTTTGTGGTGACCGAGCACTATTCCATATATGCGACTTCGGAGTTCTTGTCCAAACCCTGGTGGTACCGGTGGGTCAACCGGAGGGTGCTCGCGCGGGCGTCCGCCGTGCACAGCGTGTCGGCGTTTTTGTTGGAAAGGATGCGGGCGGTGGCGCCGTTGCGGCGGACCATGGTTATACCCAATGTGGTGGATACCAGGCTTTTCCGTCCGGGGAACCGGCACGCTGCGTCCGCGAACGGCGGTGGCGGCGCGTCAGCGAACGGCGGTGGCGGCGCCCGGGCGGACCGGCCGTTCCGGTTCATCCATGTATCCAGTTTTATCCCCTTGAAAAACGTCCCCGGGATCCTCCAGGCGTTCGCCAAGCTTGCCGAACGGCGGCGCGACTGGGAACTGGTGCTGGTGGGTCCCGCGGATGAAGATACAAGAGCGAAGGGCGAAGGGTTGCCGGTACGGTGGACAGGAGAGGTAGCCTACCGGGTCGTCGCCGAATGGATGCGGCAATCGGACGCGCTGGTACACTTTAGCTGGGTGGAAAACCAGCCCTGCGTGATCTCGGAGGCGTTGTGCTGCGGGTTGCCGGTGGTGGCGCCGGCGATCGGGGGGATTCCCGAGGCGGTCGACGCCGGCAATGGGCTCCTGGTGCCGGCGCGTGATGTCGGGGCGTTGGCTGCGGCGCTGGAGCGGGTGATGGAGATGACGTGGGACCACGAAGCGATTGCCCAAAAAGCCGCGGCTCTTTATGACTACGAACGGGTGGGAGAGGCACTGGAAGCGTTTGCGATCGGCGCAGTCCGGGAAGTACGGAACGCGACCCACTCATAGAGCACATACGCCGCGTAGGACGCGCTGCTCACCCAGGCGGCGCCCATGATGTGGTAACGGGGAATGAATAGGATGTCCCCGGCGAGCATGACCGCCAGACCGACCAGCCCACCATATAAGTTGACGCTGACGCGGTTACGCGCGGCGAAGTAGGCCGCCAGGATGGCCAGGGGACCCAGGGCGAAGATACCGGGGACCAGGCGGAGCCAGGCGGGATACACCAGGTCATAAGTAGACCCCAGGAGCCAGACGAGCCCCCGGTTACCGGCCAGGGCGACGATCCCGACGCCCAATGCAAACAATCCCACGGTGTACGCCATCAGTTTGACAACCGTTTTCCGGTCGGCCATGCCCTGTACGACATCGGGGAAAACCACCATGGCGATGACCTGGGGGAGGTAGATAAAGAGCTGCGCCAGCTTGGAGGCCTGGATATAGTTACCCAGCTCCGTGGCGTTGCAGCCCGCCGCTACGAACCAGTAGTCGACGCGATACACGCCAAAAAAGACCAGGTTGGCCAGGAACGAAAGCCCCGCGTACCGCACAAGGGCGGGGAAGTCGATGCCCCTCCCGGGGACAAACGGATGCCGGCGGCGCAACCAGGTGTATACGATCAGACCGCACACCAGGGGCGCCAGGTAAAAACAGGCAAAGAATACCGGCAGCGACGGGTGCAACGCCAACAGGATGATGAGGAGCAGGTTGCACGCGGTTTCGGCCGCGGCAGGCAGCACAAAGGCCCGGACGGCGTACGCCAGGACCGAGAAAAAACGGAACAGCAACGTCCCGCAGATAAAACCCACGGCGTAAATGCCAAAGAGGAGCGGATCGATTGCCGGCCTGAGGACGTGGGTGGAGAGTACGGCTACCAGCAGGGCGATCAGCACCAATGTGGCGGCGGCGGCGTAGCGGAAGATAAACCGGCTGAACGCCCCCAGCAAGCCGTTGTCTCCCGTTCCAAAGTATTGAATCCCCGACTCGAGGCTAAGGCTGGCGACAAAGGCGGCCAGCTGGAAATTGGCGACCAGGAAGAGGAAGTCTCCCGAACCTGCGGCCCGGAATACCCGGGCGATCGCGATGTTGAGCAAAAAGAGCGAACCGAGCTGCAGGGCTTTCCAGAGCGCATTGGCCGTTATGGTTCGCCATAATTGCGTTGTCATCCGGGGAAAGGTAAGGGAAATTCGGTACTTTTGCAGCCTCATGAAGCACATCCGGAATTTTTGTATCATAGCGCATATTGACCACGGAAAAAGTACACTCGCGGATCGTTTACTCGAAGTCACCCGTACCATAGGAGAAAGGGACATGATGAACCAGGTGCTGGACGACATGGACCTGGAACGGGAGAAAGGGATCACGATCAAGAGCCACGCCATACAGATCAATTATCGCCAGGATGGGCAGGAATACGTGCTGAACCTGATCGACACCCCCGGTCACGTCGACTTCTCCTACGAGGTCTCCCGCGCCCTGGCCGCCTGCGAAGGCGCCCTGCTGCTGGTGGACGCGTCCCAGGGGATACAGGCGCAAACCATTTCCAATCTTTATCTGGCCATAGACAATGACCTGGAGATCATCCCGGTCATCAACAAGATCGACATGGAAGGGGCGATGATCCCCGAAACCAAGGACCAGATCATCGAGCTGATCGGCTGTAAGGAAGAGGACATCCTCCTGGCCAGCGGGAAGAGCGGGATCGGGATCACGGAAATCCTCCAGGCGATCGTGGCGCGCATCCCGCCGCCCCAGGGCGACCCGCAGGCCCCGCTCCAGGCGCTGATCTTCGACAGCGTGTTCAACTCCTTCCGGGGCATCATCGTATACTACAGGATCATGAACGGCGTCATGCGCAAGGGCGACATGATCCGTTTCATCAATACCGGTACGGTTTATGGGGCGGACGAAGTCGGCATCCTCAAGCTGGGGTTGGCGCCCAAAAATGAAGTCGGCTGCGGGGACGTCGGATATATCATTACGGGTATCAAAAACGCCAAGGAAATCAAGGTAGGCGACACGCTGACGCTGGCGTCGGCCGTGGATGTCCCGGCGATACAAGGTTTCGCCGACGTAAAACCCATGGTCTTCGCCGGTATCTTCCCCGTCAACACGGACGAGTTCGAGGAGCTGCGCGACTGTATGGAAAAGCTCCAGCTCAACGACGCTTCGCTGACCTTCGAGCTGGAAACCTCTCAGGCGCTCGGCTTTGGCTTCCGTTGCGGCTTCCTGGGGATGCTCCACATGGAAATCATCCAGGAGCGCCTGGAGCGGGAGTTCAACCAGACGGTCATCACCACCGTGCCCAACGTGAGCTTTATCGCGCACACGACCCGGGGCGAAACCGTTACGGTGAACAACCCCACCGAAATGCCCGACCCGACCTACATGGAAACCATCGAGGAACCCTTTATCAAGGCCCAGATCATCACCAAACCCGAATACATCGGCAACATCATGACGCTGTGTCTCGGCAAGCGCGGCATCCTCCTCAACCAGAGCTACCTCACCCAAACCCGGGTGGAGCTGATCTTCGAGATGCCCCTGACCGAGATCGTGTTCGACTTCTACGACAAGCTGAAGTCTTCGACCCGCGGCTATGCCTCGTTCGACTATTCCCCCATCGGCTATCGTGACAGCGACATCTGTAAGATGGACATCCTGCTGAACGGCGACAAGGTGGATGCGTTGTCGGCGTTGATCCACCGCAGCCGCGCCCAGGACTTCGGCCGCAAGCTCTGCGAGAAGCTGAAGGAGCTCCTGCCCCGCCAGCAATTCCAGATCGCCATCCAGGCGGCGATCGGCGCCAAGATCATCGCCCGCGAAAACATCTCCGCCATGCGCAAGGACGTTACCGCCAAGTGTTACGGTGGCGACATCTCCCGGAAACGCAAGCTCCTCGAAAAACAAAAGGAAGGCAAGAAGCGGATGCGCCAGATCGGTAACGTAGAGGTGCCGCAGGAGGCGTTCCTGGCGGTGCTGAAGCTCGATGAATAGCGAAGCGCCCATATCGGACGACTGGGGGCGGGCGGGGGACGATGCCGCCTTCGCCGCCCTGATGCGTGACCACTACGATGCCCTCTACCGCTACGGACAACACTTTACCCAGGACGACGCCCTGCTGGCGGACTGTATCCAGGACGTCTTTGCCAACCTCTGGCTGAACCGCCACAAGCTGTCCTCCATCGAACACCCCCGGCCATACCTGCTCACCGCCCTCAAACGCCGGGTATTCCGGCTGTTGGAACGGGACCGGAAAGCGGCCGGTGCCCCCCCGGCCTTTACGCTCGAGTTCTCGGTCGAAGATTTGATCGTGGAAAAACAATTGGCCGAGGAAAACGCCCTCAAGCTGCGCCAGGTCCTGGACCAGCTCCCCGCCCGCCAAAAGGAGGTGATTTACCTGGTGTACTATCAACAGCTCGATCCGTCCGAGGTGGCGGTGCTGATGAATATCCATCGGCAGTCGGTGTACAACCTCCTCTCGGAGACCATTCGCAAGATCAGGGACTTCTGGGTGGAATCCGCCATGGTAGTGCTTTTTAGCTTGTTGGCGTAGCGCAACCGTTTGCGCCGCAGGCAACCGATTGCGCTATTTTTTACAAAAAATTCATTTCGGGCAGTAGATATGCCGCGTACCGCGTTCTATTAGGTATGCCCGAATCCATCGAAACACTGCTCGCCGACCCACGGTTCATCCGCTGGGTGATCCAGGGCGACGATCATAGCCATTGGGAG
>NZ_DATJIY010000036.1:0-6888 GCF_035492835.1 Dinghuibacter sp. | reverse complement strand
TTCAAGGCCTTTCTACCGCGGAGGGGCGCCTGGGCGTCTGCATTTGAAAACTGGATCATGCCGTTGGGTCGCGGTATTTCCGCAATTCGTAAATGGAAGAATTTGATACAAAGGTAGCTTTGCAGTGACAAAGAGTTACAGCAATATGCTCCAGAGACTATCCCAGGTTCCCGTCGGTCAGAAAGCGATTATCCACTCCTTTGACAAAGACGACATCTTTTTAAAGCTCATGGAAATGGGATGCGTACCTGGGGAATGGGTATCCATCGATCTCGTCGCTCCCCTGGGAGACCCCATCTCCATCTCCATCGCCGGATACAATCTGAGCCTTCGCCTGGAAGAAGCCGATATGATCTGGGTCGAAGTCATGAAGGATGAAGCTATCTTTAAGCAATAATCTCCTCGATGGACATCGGTCTCTACTTCGGCTCCTTTAATCCCATACATACCGGTCACCTCATCATCGCCCAGCACTTCCTAAATGAGACTACCCTCAAGCAGGTGTGGTTCGTGGTCACCCCTCAAAATCCCTTCAAGCCCTCCGCCACTCTTCTGAACGAGTACCACCGTTTGCACCTTGTCCGCCTGGGCATCGGCGATAACCCCGGTCTCAAAGCCTCAGACGCCGAATTCCACTTACCAAAGCCATCCTATACAAGCGTAACGCTGGCCTATCTCGAAGAGAAGCTCCCGCAGAACCGTTTTTCCATCCTGATGGGGAGCGATAGCTACCGCAACCTCCCGAACTGGCACAACAGCGGGTTTATCCTGGAGAATTACCCAATCTATGTCTATGAAAGGCCGGGGTTTCCGGTGAATGAGCCGGCGGCAAGCGGCGCAGGGACGACGATCGTAAAAGCGCCATACCTGGATATATCCGCTTCCCACATCCGCCAGCTCCTGGTTGAAAAGAAACCTATCACTTACCTGGTGCCCAGGGCCGTGGAAGAGGAGATCGAGAAAAATCATTATTATAAGTGATTACACCGGGAGGATCAACCCCAACAGGAGACACAATCCTACTATATACGGCGACCTGATCTTTGTGAAAGCGAGCAGCGCAAACGTGCACACGATCACCAGGATATTTACATAGCTCACCGTCCGGTTGTCCAGGATGGAGACGTCTTTGAGGAGATAAAAAAACGACGCCACCATAATCCCCACCACCGCGGCCTGGATGCCTTCCAGGGATCGATACACGACGGCGTACTTCTTAAGGTTGTGCCATACCGGATAAAAGAAAAGCACCAATAGTAAACTCGGCAGGAACACGCCTATCACTCCGATGACGCAACCGAGTATCTGCCCGGCGGGCCCCCAGCTACGCAAGGCCATGCCTCCGGCGTAGGAGCAAACCGAAAAGGTGGGTCCGGGGACGCCCTGCATCATACCCGCGCCGGTAAGTAGTTCCTCACCTGTCATATAGCGGGTTTTGTCCCGGACGACGAACTGCTCGTACATCATCGGCACGAGGACCTGGCTGCCACCAAAAACGATGCTCCCAAAACGGTAGAAGTTCTCAAACAGGTTGTAGCCCCGCCGGTCGGGCCACTGTTGCTTACGCGCCGTTTCGCTAACAAAACCGGCGGCAATAAAAACCAAAAGGAACAGCCAGATGTTGGTCCACCGTATCTTCTTCCGGTCGTTCGACACCTGCGGGATACGCTTGCTGCTGAAGTTGGTGACGATACCACTGAGGATTATGAGGATCGGAAATATCCAGGGGGACTTGAAAAACGCATAGGTCAGTATAGCGGCAACGACCATAATAACCCTCGTTATCGTATTCTTTATGGCAATCCGGAAAACCCGGGTGGCGGCATAGGCCAGGAAGCCGACGGCCATGGCGTGCAGGAACTGGAAGATATTCCGGTGGAGCGCGCGTTGGTCGACGTACTGTACGATAAAGGAAAATATGCCCATGAACACGCAGGCGGGCAACAGCCAAATCAATAGGGTAAGGATGGCCAGCGATACGCCGCCCCTCTTATACCCAATCAGCGTAACGGTCTGGGTCGACGAGGCGCCGGGCAATAATTGGCAAAAGGCGCTGTATTCGAGCAACTCCTCTTCCGTGACGTCCCGCCGCTTCCGAACAAACAATTTGATCATCATCCCCATGTGACCCTGGGGACCACCAAACGCCGTCAGGCTATACCAGAATACCGCCCGTAAAAAGGCGCCGTGTCTACCCAGCATACCAGCAGCGTTTACAAAATTATTTCTTCAAACCAATTTCGCGCAGACGTTCATCGAGGTATTCCCCCGCGGTGACGTCCGGATATGCCTTTGGGTGCGTCGCGTCGATACAACCCGGTAGACAAGCCAGGGACATCTCGCTTTGGGGATGCAGGAAAAACGGGATCGAAAAGCGGGACGTGTGCCACAGCTCCCGGGGCGGGTTGACAACCCGGTGGGTAGTGGACCTGAGCCTATTGTTCGTCAGCCGCTGGAGCATATCGCCCACATTGACTACGATCTGATCGGGCAGGGACGTCACAGGCAGCCAATCCTGCTGTTTGGTCCATATCTGTAACCCGTCAGCCGAGGCGCCTACCAACAGGGTGATCAGATTTATGTCTTCGTGTTGCTCCGCCCTTACCGCGCTTTTGGGCTCCTGCGTAATGGGGGGGTAGTGTATGGCGCGAAGGATGGAATTGCCGTTGTGCACATACCCATCGAAGTATCCAACCTCCAGCCCGAGATACAAGGCTATCGCCTGGAGCAGGGACGTTCCTGACGCCTCGAAAGCCCGGTATGCGCTGTGAAACGTATTATCAAAACCCGTCACTTCGGGTACCGAAACGTTCGGCGGATAATGATCCGACACAGCCTCTCCGTCTTCTACCTCCTGTCCGTATTGATAAAACTCCTTGAGATCCGGCGCGTCAAAACCCTTGGCGTGCTCCTTTCCAAAAGAAGTATATCCCCGCTGGCCTGCCAGGCCCGGTATCTCATATCCCCTTTTCTTTGGAAGCGGAAGGGCGAAAAAAGACTGCACGGCCTGGTACATCCGATCAATCAGGGGTTGTGGAATTCCGTGGTTTTTTACAGCAACGAATCCAACATCCTCAAAGGCCTTTCCAAGACCGGCGACGAATTCCGCCTTTTCCCTGGGTCCCCCTTTACTAAATTGTTGAAGATCAACGCATGGTATATTCATAAGTGCGTTTTAGAATTCACAGTTATTGGGGGTACGGGGGAAAGGTATAACGTCCCGGATATTGCCCATCCCGGTGACAAACTGGACCATCCGCTCAAAACCCAACCCGAAACCAGCGTGGGGTACGGTTCCGAACCTACGCGTGTCCAGGTACCAGGACATCTCTTCCAGGGGTAGGTGCAACTCCTCCATGCGTTCGATAAGCTTGTCCAGGCGCTCCTCACGCTGCGAGCCACCCACAATTTCCCCGATTCCGGGCGCCAGTATGTCCATCGCGGCAACGGTCTTGCCGTCGTCGTTCTGACGCATATAAAACGCTTTTATCTCCTTGGGATAGTTGGTGACGATGACCGGGCGCTTGAAATGCTTTTCCACGAGGTAGCGCTCATGCTCGCTTTGCATATCAATGCCCCAGCTAACGTCGTATTTGAATTTCTTCTTCTTATAGGCTGGGGATTGTAACAGGATTTCGATAGCCTGGGTGTAGGTTATCCTTTCGAAAGGATTTTCCAGGACGAAGCTCAATTTGGCCAACAGCCCCATATCGGAGCGCTCTGCTTCAGGCTTTGTCTTTTCCTCTTCCTCCAACCGTTTGTCAAGGAACTCCAGGTCTTCCTTGTTGTGCTCCATCACGTATCCGATGATATACCGGATAAATTCCTCGGCCAGGTTCATGTTATCTTCCAAGTCATAAAAGGCCATCTCGGGCTCGATCATCCAAAATTCCGCCAGATGCCTAGCGGTATTGGAGTTTTCCGCCCGGAAGGTGGGGCCAAAGGTGTATATCTCGCTAAAGGCCATGGCCCCCAGTTCACCCTCGAGCTGTCCGCTCACCGTCAGGTTGGTGGACTTTCCGAAGAAATCCTTGGTGAAGTCGACCTTACCTTCATCCGTCAATGGCGGCTGGGCCATATCCAACGTGGTAACGCGGAACATTTCCCCGGCGCCTTCCGCGTCGGAAGCGCTGATGATGGGCGTATGCAGGTATAAGAATCCTTTGTCGTTGTAAAACTTATGCACAGCGAACGCCAGGGCGTGCCGGACGCGAAAGACCGCTCCAAAGGTGTTGGTCCTGAAGCGCAAATGCGCTATCTCGCGAAGGAACTCCAGGCTGTGCCGTTTGGGCTGTAACGGGAACAAAGCAGGGTCACTGTCACCCAGGACCTCGATGGCGTCGGCCTTTAGCTCCATCCGTTGACCTTTACCCTGTGAAGGTATCAGGACGCCCGTAACCTTAAGGCTGGCGCCGGTAGTAATGCGTTTCAGCAGGTCGGGATCCTCCCGTTCAAAATCCACAACCGCCTGCAAATTGGCGTTGGTGGAGCCATCATTTATGTCTATAAAACGATTGCTCCGGAATGTCCGGACCCAACCCATCACTGTAATTGTCTGCCCTTCAGGCGCCGATGCCAGCGCGTCTTTGATCTTTATTCTCTTCTGTAACATACAAGAAGGCAAACCTAAAACAAAGCGCCCAAAAGCCCAATTATTCGTTAAGTGTGGAAAAATTTTTTTGTTTTCCACGCATAATTTGTAAAATTGCACTTGAATAAGCCCACTCACCCAGCGTTTTTTCAAACCTATTTTCATTAACCCCCCACTTTTCGTCCCGCCCCTCCCGGAACTCGACAGTGGAGTTACCCAACTGAAGTAAATTTCAATGTTTTCTCTTTATGTATGACATCCTTCAACTGAACGACATGCTCGTTCCTGAGTTGCACGACATTGCAGACCAGCTTAATATCCCAAGCTCTAAAAAACTGGACAAACAAGAACTCATCTATAAAATATTGGATAAACAAGCAATCATGGCCAGCGAAACGAAACCCGACGCCGGCGACAAACCCAAGCGCAAACGCATCGTAAAAGCCACGACAGGCAATACCACCGAGGAAGCCTTTGTAGAATCCAACGAACCGGAACCCGCTCCCAAAAAGGACCACAAGAAAGGTCAGAAGGGAAAGAAAGAAGCGGTCGCCCAAGCTGCATCCCCCGCGGCTCCGGTTGCGGCAGCAGCCGCTGCCGCCGCTGCCGAAGCCGGCAAACGCGGACGCAAGCCCGGCAAAAAGAAAGACGAAGTGCAAACCGCTCTTCCCCTCGAAGAAGCCGTAGCGCCCTCACAAGATCGCTCAGAACAACGCACCGAAGATAAGAATGATCGCTCGCATCGCGGCGACCGCGGACAACACCGGGACCGCGATAGAAATGATCGCGATCGTAATGATCGGGACAGAGGCGATCGGGACAGAGGCGATCGCGATCGTAATGACCGCTCCGAAAACGGCGAACGCGCAAATCGCGACAACAACAACCGCGATCGCGCAGACCGGGCCGAAGCAAACGCAAACGGCGCACCCGACACGACGCGTCTGCAGAACGACATGCTGAGCCTGGTCGAGGAAACCGATCCCTCCAACCTGGAAGAAACCCCGGTAACGCCCCGTCAATATCCCCAACGCCGCGACACGAATTTCAATATCGAATTCGACGGCGTGGTAGAAGGCGAGGGCGTATTGGAAATGATGCCCGACGGATATGGCTTCCTCCGCTCCAGCGACTATAACTACCTGAGCTCCCCGGACGACATCTATGTGTCGCCCTCCCAGATAAAGCTGTTTGGTCTTAAGACCGGCGACACCGTCAACGGTACGGTTCGCCCCCCGAAAGAAGGTGAAAAGTATTTCGCCCTCCTCAAGGTGGAAACCATAAACGGGAAGACGCCCGAAGAAGTACGCGACCGTGTTCCCTTCGATTACCTGACGCCGCTCTTCCCGTTTGAAAAGTTGAACCTTTCCAACGGCAGCAATAGCTATTCAACCCGCCTCATAGACCTCTTCACCCCCATTGGTAAGGGACAACGGGGGCTCATCGTATCACAGCCGAAGGTCGGTAAAACGATGCTGCTGAAGGAAGTGGCCAACGCCATCGCCAAGAACCATCCTGAGTGCTACCTGATCGTCCTGCTCATCGACGAGCGGCCGGAAGAAGTCACCGATATGGAACGCAGCGTACGCGCCGAAGTTGTCGCGTCCACCTTTGACGAACCCGCGGAAAAACACGTCAAGGTCTCCACCATCATCCTCCAAAAGGCCAAACGCCTGGTGGAATGCGGACACGATGTGGTGATCCTCCTTGACTCCCTGACCCGTCTGGCACGTGCACACAACACCGTGGCGCCGGCTTCAGGCAAGGTGCTCTCCGGTGGTGTCGAAGCCAACGCCATGCAAAAGCCCAAACAATTCTTCGGCGCCGCCCGTAAAATCGAGAACGGCGGTTCGCTCACTATCCTGGCCACGGCCCTCGTCGACACGGGTTCCAAAATGGATGAAGTCATCTTCGAAGAATTCAAGGGTACCGGTAACATGGAATTGACGCTCGACCGCCGTCTGGCCAACAAGCGAATCTTCCCCGCCATAGACCTGAACGCATCCTCCACCCGTCGTGAAGACCTTCTGCTCGACCGCGACGTGCTTCAACGCATGTACATCCTCCGCAAATACCTGTCCGACATGAATGCGGAAGAGTCCATGAATGAGTTGCTAAAGCGCATAAGAGGCACGAAAGACAACGAGGAGTTCCTCGCGTCCATGAATAGTTAGTCCCAACCGGTCATAGCACCCGTGGTTGCGCGCGCATTGTGCCTGCGCCCTTGGGGTGTCTGAAAAGTCTGAGGCCCCTCTTTTTTCCTGTTTTGCGAAAAGTTTCGCAAAACAGGAAAAAAG
>NZ_DATJIY010000035.1:0-24731 GCF_035492835.1 Dinghuibacter sp. | reverse complement strand
AAGGGGCCGGCGGGCGCCAGCGTGACACCGGGAACGGGCGTCGTGAACGCCCCGGCAAAAGGCGGGGATGACGGTCCGCTGGACGGCAGATTCATACCGATCGAGAAAATGCCGGAATTTCCCGGCGGGGAAGAAGCCCTGAGGCGATTCTTCATGCGGTATCTGCAAACGCCGGACGAGCTGGAATCGGGTGCCAAGGTAAAAGTCATGATCCGTTTTGTGGTTGGAAAGGACGGCAGCCTGAGCGCCTATGCCGTACAGCAGAGTGGAGGACAGATTTTTGACAACGAAGTGGTCAGGGTGCTGAAAAAAATGCCCAAATGGACGCCCGGCATCCAAAATGGGAAGCCGGTGGCGGTATATTTTAGCCTGCCCGTGACCTTTATGCGTGGCGACGAATAATTTTTCCTTAACTTGCCCAACTCAGGAACAGATATGGACATGCAGGACCAACAGGAGAAGCGCCGGAAATTGAACGACCAGGTGCATGCTCTCCGGGACTTTACGATGGGTGTGTTGTACGTGGCGGCCGGTCTCTTCCTTTTTCTCTATAGGCGATGGGGGATACAATTCGACCTCATAGCAAGGCCCATAGAGATTGGCCTGGGTGTCATCATCCTGGTTTACGGAGGCTGGCGTATCCTTAGGGGCATCCAAAAAAACTATTGATGAACAAGAGGATCTATTCCTGGGTTTGGGCAGTTCTTTGTGTGATAGTGTCAGCGTGCGGGCAACCCACGGGGGAAAGGACGGGAACCCATCCCACCGATTCCCTGGCATCCGGCCGGATCAACATCAGCGTGGACGAGTCTTTCAGACCGGTGATGGAGGAGGAGTTGAAGGTTTTCCGGTCGTCCAATCCAAGGGCGGACATCCGGGTATCCTATAAGCCGGAGGCGGAATGTCTGAAGGACCTGCAGCAGGACAGCGTGCGTATGGTGTTTGTGACCAGGGGACTTACGGAAGCTGAAGCAGCATACTATAAGGCCAGACTGCAATTCGACGTCCAGTACGATGTACTGGCGTACGACGCGGTAGCCATCATTGTCAACGCCGGCTCCCCCGATTCCGTATTTACCCCGGGGGAGATTGCCGACATCCTGAAGGGACAAGGCAAGGGCCAGGTGGCGTATACCCCCGTCTTCGACGGATTGAACGCTACATCGACGATTCGCTTTGCTATGGATTCGATCCTGAAAGGGAGCGCTTTCGACACGGGTCACGTCTATGCCGCGGCCAACAGCACGGACGTGATCACCTATGTGGCGGCCAACCGGAACGCCATGGGGTTCGTGGGCGTGAACTGGATCGGCAACCCGGAGGATACGATCCAGGCTGGCTACAGGGATAAGGTCCGGATTTGCGGAGTCCAGTGTACCCGGTGTCCCGGAAAAACCTATGTTGTACCTACCCAGGAGGAGATTTTAACAAAAAGTTATCCTTTCACCCGTGGTTTATATTATATAAAGAAGGAAAATTATGACGGGCTGGGTAGCGGTTTGGTAGATTTTTTGAAATACCAAAGGGGGCAGCTGATTTTCAGAAGGGCTTACCTGGTGCCGGCCGTCATGGCCTTCATCGTCAGGGACGCGAAGGTGGATAAGTGACGGCGGCAAACTGTTTTTCTATATATAAAAATTTGAACACACACTTAAAACGAAATTGACAATGAAAATGAGAGTCAGCTTAGTTGCAGTGGCGCTGGCTTTGGGTAAAATGACCTTTGCCCAATCTGTGGAAGATGGAAAGCGATTCCTGTATTATCAGCGGTACCAGAGCGCAAAGGACGCCTTGCAAAAGGCTTTGGGAAGCAAGCCCAACGATGGGGAAATTACCTTTTGGCTGGGCCAGGCAGAATTTGGTCTGAAGGATTCCGCTGGTGCAAAGGACCTGTACTCGAAGGTTGCTGCCAATACGAACGATCCCTGGGCGCTGATCTGCGCGGGCGAAAATGAATTGCTTTCGGGGAAGAATGCGGACGCCCGCAACCACTTCGAAACGGCCATCAGCCTGACCAAGGGTAAGGACGCCAACGTACTCTCCGCGGTCGCCAAGGTAAACGTGGACGTACCCGCCGGGGACGCCAACTATGCCATCGAAAAACTGAATTCGGCCATCGAAAAGGAAAAGAAGCACGTAGAATCCGCACTATACGTCGGTCTGGGGGATGCTTACGCCAAGCTGATCGATGGGGGTAATGCCGTAACCAACTATAACAATGCGCTCCAGGCGGACCCCAAGTATGCCGCCGCGCACTACAAGACCGGGTTGATTTATGAGACCCAGCGGAACCCGACCCAGTATGTTCCGGAATACGAGGCAGCCATCGCCGCCGATCCGAACTACGGACCCGCCTACTACCGGTTATATGTCCACTATTATACCAGGGACGTCGAGAAGTCGAAGGACTACCTGACCCAGTATACGGCCCATGCGGACCCGGGTCCGCTCGTCGACCAGGCGAACGTGGATATCCTGTACGCGAGCCAGCATTTCCAGGACGCCATCTCCAAGAGCAAACAGCTCCTGGCCACCACCCCGGACGCCTTCAAGCCGCACTACTACAAGCTGATGGCTTATTCCGAGGATTCCCTGAGGGCCTATAATGACGCAAAGACCGATATCGATACCTACTTTGCGCATCCCGACGACAGCCTGACGGCGAAGAACTACCAGGAAGCCGCCCATATCTATTTCAAGGGCGGGTTCAGCAAAGACTCCGTTTTCTCCTTCCTCCGTCACGCCATCGCCATGGACACGCTCGAGGCCAACAAGCTGAATTACGTGAATTACGCGGCCGCCCTTTCCGATTCGTTGGGCGATCCCGTACAGAAGGCCTACTGGGTTGGGCAGATTTACCAGATGAACAAGGAGCCCAACCCCAACGACCTGTACAACTGGGGTAGCCAGCTGTTCACCAGCGCAGACACCCTGAAGGGTCGTGACTCCGCCAACTTTAACGTCTACAACGCCCTGTATACCCGTGCGGACAGCGTCTTTGGCGTATACATCGACAAGTTCCCCGACTATTCGGTCTATGGGTACTACTGGAGGGCGCGCTCCAACTGGGCCCTCGACCCCAACTTCGACAAGGGTCTGGCGGTACCGTACTTCGAAAAGATGATCGCCGCCGCCACCGCATCCAAGGACTCGGCCAATTTCGTTTCCCAGGTCAAGGTCGGCATCCAATACATGATTCAGTACTATCTGAAGAAAAAGGACTACAAGACGCTCCTGGATTATGTCAACAAGTACCTGTACTACGATCCTTCCAACGAAAGCTTCAAGCATCTGAAGGATACGCTGGATAAGTACTTCGCCAAGCAACAGGCTGGTGGAAAGACCGGGAAATAAAGGGCTTTTTACTTACAAACGATAGCGAAGGGGGGCTTTGGCCCCCCTTTTATTTTTGGCCGGTTTGGCCACTCTGTCTTATTTTTGTCAAAAATCAATCCTACTGAAATGGATGACTTATTCCTGCAGGCCCGGAATGTTGCTGCAGCCGCAGACGCAAACAGCGCAGCCCATTACCTGCCCATCGTCCTCCAGCTGGTTGTCGCCATCGTTATCGTTGTCCTGATGATGGTAGGGACCCACCTCCTGGGCCCCAAGCGCAAAACGGCAGACAAGCTCAAGAACTTCGAAAGCGGTATCCCTTCCGTGGGCGACGCCCGTCACCCGATGGCGATCAAGTACTTCCTGGTGGCGATCCTGTTTGTGCTTTTCGATGTGGAAGTGATCTTTTTTTACCCCTATGCGGTGAATTTCCGCGCCTTGGGTTGGGAAGGGTTTTCGGCCGTTTTGGCATTCGTGGCGCTTTTCCTGGTAGGGTTCATCTATATCATAAAAAAAGGCGCCCTTCATTGGGAAGAATAAAAATATTATATCATGGCACGCCCGGTTAGATTCAATATTAATGCGCAAGCCGATGTGAAGCTGGTCAAGGAAGGTCCCGAAGGCTATTCCGGCGAAGGTTTTTTTGCCACGTCCCTGGATAAGGTCGTCGGGCTGGGCCGGGCCAACTCCATGTGGCCCCTTCCGTTTGCCACGTCCTGCTGCGGTATCGAGTTCATGGCGACAATGGGCGCCACCTATGATTTTGCCCGCTTCGGGGCGGAACGGGTTGGTTTCTCGCCCCGCCAGTGCGACCTGTTGATGGTCATGGGAACGATCGCCAAGAAAATGGGCCCGGTGGTCAAACAGGTATACCTGCAGATGGCGGAACCCCGCTGGGTCATGGCGGTGGGCGCTTGCGCCTCCTCCGGTGGTATATTCGATACCTATTCGGTGCTCCAGGGTATCGACCAGATCATCCCGGTGGATGTATACGTGCCGGGGTGTCCGCCGCGGCCGGAAGCCATTCTGGATGGATTTATGAAGGTCCAGGAACTGGTTCACAATAAAGAGGTGATACGCCGCCGTACCTCCGATAAGTATAAAGAATTGATGGAAAGCTACGGGATACAATAACTACTTATGCCCTTGACGAACGAAACCATTACTAAAAAGTTGACCGAGCACTTCGGTGATCAGCTTACCGATATAGAGGAGCCTTACGGGCTGTTAACCTTCACCGCGCCCAAGGACCTCAACCTCAAAGTAATGCAGTTCCTCTACGATGACCCGGAATTGAAGTTCCGTTTCCTGACCGACCTGACCGGGGTACACTTTCCCGATCGCAAGGGCGGGGAGCTGGCCGTGGTCTACCACCTGCACAACCTGGAGGACAACGTGCGGTTGCGGTTCAGGATATTCACCGATATTGCGAAGCCGGATGTATTCACGGCCACCAGCCTGTTTTCGGCGGCCAACTGGATGGAGCGCGAAACATACGATTTCTTTGGCGTCAACTTTGTCGGCCATCCGAACCTCAAACGGGTGCTGAACGTTGACGAAATGGACTATTTCCCGATGCGCAAGGAGTACCCGCTGGAAGACCAGACGCGCACGGACAAGGACGACGAGATGTTTGGACGGGGCGGTCATATTGGAATATAGAAAACAGCTTTATGTCAGAACAACACCAACACGTTAAATTGCCGGACGGGTCGATCGAAAAGACGACGACCACCTTGAACATGGGTCCAACCCACCCGGCAACGCATGGCGTATTTCAGAATATACTGGAGCTGGATGGGGAGAGGATCGTATCGGCGGACTCCACGGTGGGCTATATCCACCGGGCCTTTGAAAAGATCGCCGAGCGCCGTCCACTCTACCAGATCACCCCCCTGACGGACAGGTTGAACTACTGCTCTTCTCCCATCAACAATATGGGATGGCACCTGACGTGCGAAAAGCTGTTGGGCGTCAAAACGCCCAAGCGCGTGGACTACCTGCGGATCATCGTCATGGAGCTGGCGCGTATCTCCGACCACCTGATCTGTAATTCGATCGTGGGGGTGGATGCCGGCGCCTATACCGGTTTCCTGTACGTGATGCAGTACCGGGAGCTGATCTATGAAATCTACGAAGAAGTTTGCGGCTCGCGGCTGACGACGAACATCGGACGGATAGGCGGGTTCGAACGGAACTTTACGAATACGGCCTTTACAAAGCTGGAAAAATTCCTGAGGGAATACCCTGCGGTGCTGAAGGAGTTCGAGAACATGTTCATGCGGAACCGCATCTTCATGGAACGGACGATGGGCACCGGCGGCATTTCCGCGGAAAGGGCGCTGAACTATGGATTCACGGGGCCGAACCTCCGCGCCACGGGGGTGGACTATGACGTACGGGCCATGAACCCGTATTCTTCCTACGAGGACTTTTCCTTCAACATCCCGGTGGGCTCCACGGGCGATAACTATGACCGCTGGCTCGTCCGCGAGCAGGAAATGTGGGAATCCCTGGGCATCATCCGCCAGGCGTACGAGAAAATACAGGAGTTCAAGGGAGCGGATGCGGAAGTGTATCACGCCAACGTGCCGGAGTACTATTTGCCGAAGAAGGAAGATGTCTATACGAAAATGGAGGCGCTGATCTGGCACTTCAAGATCATCATGGGCGAGGTGGAAATGCCGGCCGGCGAAGTGTACCACTCGGTGGAGGGGGCTAACGGGGAGCTGGGCTTCTACCTGATCAGCGATGGGGGGAGGGCGCCGTTCCGGCTTCACTTCCGCCGTCCGTGTTTTATCTATTACCAGGCATACCCGGAGATCACTCAGGGGAGCATGCTGAGCGATGCTGTAATTACTATGAGCAGCCTCAACCTCATTGCGGGGGAAATGGATGCCTAGGCCAAAGGCCCAAATTATTAGAGTTAGACTATATATGATACAGTTTTCCGACGAACTATTAGCCAAGGTCAAAGAACTAGTTTCACACTATCCCGAGGGACGGCAAAAGAGCGCCCTCATCCCGGTGCTGCACATCGCCCAGGATCAGTTCGGGGGTTGGCTGGACGTGCCGGTCATGGACTATGTCGCGGGGCTGCTGGAGCTGGAGCCGATAGAGGTTTACGAGGTGGCTACGTTTTACTCCATGCTGAATACGAAGCCGGTGGGCAAATACGTACTGGAGGTTTGCCAGACGGGTCCCTGTATGTTGAACGGGAGCGACGATATCATCGCCTATATCCGTGAAAAACTGGCGATCAACCCCGGCGAAACCACGGCGGACGGCCTGTTCACGCTCAAACCGGTGGAGTGTCTCGGGGCGTGCGGGTATGCGCCCATGATGCAGCTGGGGACGACCTACCGGGAGCACCTGACGACAGAAAAAATCGATAAGATCATAGAAGAAGCACGCTTAACTCGCTAAACGAAGTGTGCTGTCAATGATAACAAATCCCAATATGAAGAAAGTAATCCTCGTTGTATTGTTTATTGCCGGCTTGGGTAGCCTCGCCCAGGCGCAATTGTTGAACCCGGGTATCGAGATTGGTTATGGCGGTTTCACCCCGCCCATGCTCTCCGGGGATGTGAAGACCCGTGCCGAGTTTTTCTCCAATACCGTAAAGGGAACGGAAACCGTGACCAGCACCGGCGCATTTCACGCGGCCGTGTACGCGAAGGTTTGGAAGGTTACCGTCGGGGTGGAAGGCTCCTACGAGTCGATGATGGTAAAGAACCAGTTTACCTACTCGTCGGGCAACCAGACCATCGGAGGCGAGCAAAAGACAAACCACAATTATGTGACCGCGATGGCAAGGGTTCAGTGGAACTACTGGAGCTTTCCCGGGTTCAAGCTCTATGGCGGCCTGGCTGGCGGTACCTATTGGGTGACCTCCAAATTGAAGGAAAACAACTCGAACGAAACGCCGGATCCGAAAACCAGCTATGAGAGCTTTGCCTATCAAGTGACCGCCATCGGCGCCAGTGTCGGTAGCAATAAGGTCACCGTTTTCCTGGAAGGGGGCTATGGGTTCCTGGGCCTCGTCAGCGGAGGCGTTCGGTTTAAATTGAAGTAGCATCACATTACAGATATGGGACGTAAACTGTTATTGGAAAAGGCGCACGTGGAAGGCATCCGGTATTACGATACCTACCGCCGTGAAGGCGGGTATGCCAGCGTGGAAAAAGCCTTGCGGAATTATAGCCCGGAGCAGGTGGTCGAAGAGGTCAAGAAGAGCGGTCTGAGGGGAAGGGGCGGAGCCGGTTTTCCCACGGGCATGAAGTGGAGCTTCATTGCAAAACCGGAAGGCGTGCCGCGCCACCTGGTGTGCAATGCGGACGAATCGGAGCCGGGCACGTTTAAGGACCGTTACCTGATGGAGTTCCTGCCGCATCTGCTGGTCGAAGGACTGATCGTCTCTTCGTACGCATTGGGTTCGAACGCGACCTATATCTATATCCGGGGAGAATACGCATGGGTGGCCGACATCCTGGAGCAGGCGATCGCCGAGGCAAAGAACAACGGTTGGCTGGGGAAGAACATCCTGGGCAGCGGGTTCGACTGTGAAATATATGTACACCGCGGCGCCGGCGCCTATATCTGCGGCGAGGAAACCGCGCTGATCGAATCCCTGGAAGGCAAGCGGGGCAACCCCCGAATCAAACCGCCCTTCCCGGCGGTCAAGGGCGCCTGGGACCGCCCCACGGTGGTCAATAACGTGGAGTCCCTGGCGGCGGTGGTGCCCATCATCAACCTGGGCGGCGAAGAATACGCCAAGATCGGGGTCGGGAAGTCCACGGGGACGAAGCTGATCTCCGCCTGCGGCAATATCAACAAACCGGGCGTATACGAGATCGACATGACGATCTCCGTGGAAGAATTTATCTATTCGGACGAATACTGCGGCGGCATCCCCAAGGGGAAACGCCTGAAGGCTTGTATACCCGGCGGCTCGTCGGTGCCCATCCTGCCGGCCAACCTCCTGCTCAAGACGGCCAAGGGAGAAACCCGCATGATGACCTACGAGAGCCTGGCCGATGGCGGTTTTGCCACAGGCTCGATGATGGGCTCGGGGGGCTTTATCGTGCTCGACGAGGACCAGTGCGTGGTCCGGCATACGATGACGCTGGCCCGGTTCTATCAGCACGAAAGCTGTGGTCAGTGCTCGCCCTGTCGCGAAGGCACGGGCTGGATGCACCGTATCCTGAAGAACATCGAGTACGGCAAGGGTAAGAAAAGCGATATAGACCTGCTGTGGGACATCCAGCGCCGCATCGAGGGCAATACCATTTGCCCGTTGGGCGACGCGGCGGCCTGGCCCGTGGCGGCGGCGATACGGCACTTCCGCGACGAGTTCGAGTGGCACGTGGACAACCCGGAAGAGTGTCTGAAGCATAATTATGGATTGGCACACTATGCAGACCCGCGGCCGGTTCCGGCGGCGACGGCCTAAAACATATAGATATGGCTGACGAGAAGAAGTTATTCAAAGTCACGATAGACAACATCACCGTCGAGGTAGAGCCGGGAACGACGATCCTCAACGCCGCCCGGAAGATCGGTCCGGACATGGCGCCTCCCGCCATGTGCTACTACTCCAAGCTGAAGGGCAGCGGCGGCAAGTGCCGGACGTGCCTGGTGGAGGTAGCGCAGGGGAGCACGGCCGATCCGCGGCCGATGCCCAAGCTGGTGGCTTCCTGCCGGACCACGGTGATGGATGGGATGGTGGTAAAGGGTATCACCAGCGAAAAGGTGATCGACGCACGCAAAGGGGTCGTGGAGTTCCTGCTGATAAACCACCCCCTCGACTGCCCGGTTTGCGACCAGGCCGGGGAGTGTAACTTACAGGACCTGAGCTATGATCATGGCGCGGCGGGCACGCGCTACCAGTTCCCGCGCCGGACGTTCGAAAAACACGACCTGGGTCCTTATATCCAGCTGCACATGACGCGGTGCATCATGTGTTTCCGCTGCGTATTCACGGCGGACCAGGTGACCAACCGCCGGGTGCACGGTATCCTGGACAGGGGCGAGCACGCGGAGATCGCGACCTATATACAAACGGCCCTCGACAACGACTTTATCGGGAACGTGATCGACGTTTGCCCGGTGGGCGCATTGACCGATAAGACCTTCCGGTTCAAGAACCGGGTATGGTTCCTCAAACCGGTGGACGCACACCGCGACTGTCCCAAGTGCTCCGGCAAGGTGCAGCTGTGGTACCGCGGCGACGAGGTCTTCCGCGTTACGGCGCGCAAGGATGAATTCGGGGAAGTGGAGGAGTGGATCTGTAACGAATGCCGTTTTGAAAAGAAGGCCACCAAGGACTGGGTGATCGAGGGGCCGACGAAGGTCAACCGCCACTCGGTCATTTCGGCGAACCACTACCTGGGCGATGTGCACAAACCCCACGAGATCGAACCCAAGGTGATGGGCAGACCGCCCCGCCTGTTGATGGATATACACAGCGTAAGCCAGGTGAACCGGCCGAACATCGATTTGTCACAGCTGCCGGGCCCGGCGCATTCGGATGATTTTGGTACGCCGGACGCGCCGCCGCAACTCAATAACAAATAAGACTATGCACCTTTTAGCGATTGACTGGGTTTTTTTTGCGGAGAAGCTGATCCTGATCGTGGTGATCATTTCGATTTCCCTGGGGGTAGCCATGTATTCTACCTGGGGGGAACGTAAGGTGGCGGCATTTATGCAGGACCGCATCGGTCCCAACCGGGCGGGACCCTTTGGTCTCTTCCAGCCGCTGGCCGACGGGTTGAAGCTTTTTATGAAAGAAGAAATCTTCCCGAGCAGTTCCAATAAATTCCTTTTCATCCTGGGTCCCTGTCTGGCGATGCTGACTGCGATGATGACCAGCGCGGTCATTCCCTGGTCGAGCCCGCTCAGCATCGGCGGTCGTGAAGTACCCTTGCAGATTGCCGACGTGAACATCGGTATCCTGTATGTATTCGGCGTCGTCAGCATGGGCGTTTACGGCATCATGATGGGCGGCTGGGCGTCAAACAACAAGTTCTCGCTACTGGCAGCCGTCCGCGGCGCCTCCCAGATCATCTCTTACGAGCTGGCCATGGGCCTGTCGCTGATATCGCTGCTGATGATCAGCGGCTCGCTTTCCCTCAGGACGATCGCCGACCAGCAGGCACACGGCTTTTGGTATGTGGTGTACCAGCCGGTCGGATTCATTATCTTCTTCGTCTGCGCCCTTGCGGAGTGTAACCGTACGCCGTTCGACCTGTCCGAAGCCGAGAACGAATTGAACTTCGGGTACCACCAGGAGTATTCCTCGATGAAGCTCGGCTTTTACCTGTTCGCGGAGTACGTGAATATGTTCATCAGCAGCGCGATCATGGCGACCCTGTTCTTTGGGGGATACAGCCTGCCGTGGGTACACATCGCCGATCCCAACCTCGCCGCCATCGTAGGGGTGATCGCCTTGTTCGCAAAAACGATCTTTTTCATATTCGTATTCATGTGGATCCGGTGGACGATTCCCCGGTTCCGGTACGACCAGCTGATGCGGTTGGGGTGGAACAACCTGATTCCGCTGGCGCTGGCGAATATGGTGATAACGGGCGCGATTGTATTGTGGTTGAAAAAATAAACCGGGCCGCGCCGGAGGCGCGGCAAAAAATGAGATTATGAACGCACTATCCAATAAGGCAAAAGCAGTGGACCGCCACCCGATGACTTTCGTGGAACGGCTCTACTTATGGAATATCGCGAAGGGGATGGCTATTACGCTGAAGCACTTCTTCAAGAAGAAGGCGACCATCAGCTATCCTGAGGAAACGCGTCCTTTCAGCCCGGTCTTCCGGGGTCTCCAGGTATTGAACCGGGACGAGGAAGGACGTGAACGCTGCACCGCCTGCGGTTTGTGCGCGCTGGCTTGCCCGGCGGAGGCCATCACCATGGAAGCGGCCGAGCGCAAACCGGGTGAAGAGCACCTCTACCGGGAAGAAAAGTATGCGGCCCGGTATGAGATCAACATGCTCCGCTGTATCTTTTGCGGGCTGTGTGAAGAGGCCTGTCCCAAGGACGCGGTTTACCTGTCCGAAACGTTTGCCCCGTCCAACTATCAACGCAAGGGTTTTATATACGGCAAGGACGTGCTCCTGATCCCTGATCCGAAAACCGATCCCGCAGGCTATGCGAAGGCCAAAGGGCAACACTAAACGTCACACAAGATGAGCATTACGCAAATATTATTCTGGTTCCTTTCCATCCTGACGATTTTTAGCGCGCTGATGGTCATTACGCGTAAGAATCCGGTGTATAGCGTGCTTTGGCTGATCATCACCTTTATCGCGATCTCCGGCCACTATATCCTCCTGAACGCGCAGTTCCTGGCGGTGGTGAACGTGATCGTGTATGCGGGCGCCATCATGGTGCTGTTCCTGTTCGTGATCATGCTCATGAACCTGGACGCGGACGCCGAGCAGACAAAGAACAAGTGGCTGCAGCTGGCGGGCGTGGTGGCGGGCGGCTGTCTGCTGCTGATCCTGGTAGCGGCGCTCAAGGGCGCCGAGAATCAGGCCAAAACGGTTGAAATGGGCACCGGCTCCATCGGGTTGATCGAGAACCTGGGCCAGGTGTTGTTCAAGCAGTACATCCTGCCGTTCGAAATTTCCAGCGTATTGTTCCTGAGCGCCATGGTCGGCGCCGTGGTCATCGGGAAGAAAAACTAAAGCGATTATGCCAATCAACTATTATATTTTTCTCGGCGTCATCCTGTTCTGCATCGGCGTGACGGGTGTCCTCACCCGGCGCAACGCGATCATCATCTTCATGTGTATCGAGCTCATGCTGAACGCGGTAAACCTGCTCCTGGTGGCCTTCTCCAAGATGCACCACGCGATAGCGGCGGCTAACCAGGGCGCGGCAACCACGGTGGGCACCGAAGGACAGCTGTTCGTTTTTTTCATCATGGTCGTGGCGGCGGCGGAAGTAAGCGTGGGGCTGGCCATCATCGTGATGATGTACCGGAATACCCACTCGGTGGACGTTAATTTCCTGAATCGGTTGAAACACTAGATATGAGTCAATTAGTCTACTTAGTTCCGCTGTTCCCGCTGGTCGGCTTCCTGGTGATCGGGCTGGGACGCAACCTCTGGTCGAAAACCCTGACGGGTTTGATCGGGTGCGCCACGGTGCTGGCTTCTTTCGTGGTGAGCGTGATGATCTTTAACGAGGTTCGCACCCCCGGGTTCACGCCTGTCACGGTAAAGCTGTTTGACTTTATCCACTTCGGTACGCTGAACATCAACTTCGCCTTCCAGGTTGACCAGCTTTCTTCCTTGTTCCTGCTGATCATTACCGGGGTCGGCTCGCTGATCCACATTTATTCCACCTCCTATATGCATGAGGAGAAGCCGCACCACTTCGCGCGCTACTTCTGCTACCTGAACCTCTTCGTGTTCTCGATGCTGCTCCTGGTGCTGGGCGCCAACTACGTGATCATGTTCATCGGCTGGGAGGGCGTGGGGCTCTGTTCCTACCTCCTGATCGGGTTCTGGTTCACCAACGGGGACTATAACTACGCGGCCAGGAAGGCTTTCATCATGAACCGCATCGGCGACCTGGCCTTCCTGATCGGCATATTCTGGATACTGGCGCAGTTCGGGTCGGTGAACTACCAGGACGTCTTTTCCCGCGCCCAGGGTGGGGTGACCACTTCGGTCGTGACCGGGATCACGCTCCTGTTGTTTATCGGCGCGACCGGCAAATCCGCCCAGATCCCGCTCTACACCTGGTTGCCCGATGCCATGGCCGGCCCTACACCGGTATCCGCGTTGATCCACGCGGCGACGATGGTGACCGCGGGTATATATATGATCGCCCGTAGCAACGTCCTTTACACCCTGGCCCCCGCCACCGAAGGCGTGATCGCGGTCATCGGGTTGTGCACGGCGATCCTGGCGGCATCCATCGCCATCCAGCAAAACGACATCAAAAAAGTACTCGCCTATTCGACGGTCAGCCAGCTGGGGTATATGTTCCTCGGGCTAGGCGTGGGAGCGTATACGGGCGCCGTTTTCCATGTCATGACACACGCCTTCTTCAAGGCGTTACTGTTCCTTGGCGCCGGCAGCGTGATCCACGCCATGGGCGGGGAGCAGGACATCCGGAAGATGGGGGGCTTGCGCAAGTTTATGCCCGTAACCTGGATTACCTTCCTGATCGGGACGATCGCCATCGCAGGAATACCGCCGTTCTCGGGGTTCTTTTCCAAGGACGAAATCCTCTCGCACGCTTACGCGCATAACCCGGTGCTGTATATCATCGGTTTGTTTGGCGCGCTGATGACGGCTTTCTATATGTTCCGACTGCTGGCCATGACATTCCTGGGTCAGTTCCGTGGGACGCATGAGCAGGAGCATCATCTCCATGAAAGCCCGGCAGCCATTACGATTCCGCTGATCGTACTGGCGGTGCTCGCGGCGGGGGCGGGGTTCCTGGGGATACCGGCGTATATGCACCCTGACGCGCACATACTCGAGAAATTCCTGGCGCCGGTATTCGCCGCGTCGACCGATATGAAGCCGCTGGCCGAAACGCCGGCCGGGGTCGAATGGGCGCTGACCGGCGCCAGCGTGGTGCTGATCCTGATCTGCTCGGCGTGGGCGCTGGCCAAATTCGCCAAATTCACAGGCCCCGGTAAGGAAGCCACGGGCTTTGCCAAGATACTGGAGAACAAATGGTATGTGGACGAGCTGTATGACGCCGTGATTGTAAGACCCATCAACGGGCTGGCGGGCTTCCTCAACAAATACGTGGAGCGCCTGGGACTGGACGGGATCGTCAATGGGATCGGCCGGCTGGTGCAGTATTCAGGCCGCCAGATCCGGCTGCTGCAAAGCGGTCAGGCGGGGACCTATATCCTGCTGATGGTCATCGGTATGGTCGTTCTTTTTATTGTCCAACTCTTTATATAAAACCAGGTAGGCGATATGTTAGCATTGTTACTTATTCTGATTCCGCTCGTCACCGGTTGCGTGACCTTTCTGCTGAAGCAGGGGAGCGCGGCAAAGATCTGGTCCCTGCTGGCCTCCGTGGCGACCCTGGGTGTATCGATCGCGGCGGCCGTGGACAAGGATGCGTCTGCCAGGACCTTCAAGGGGGACTGGCTGAGCGACCTGGGCGCCTCGTTCTCCCTGCACATCGACGGCATGGGGGCTATCCTGGTCCTCCTGACGGGTATTTCGCTGGTCCTCGTCCTGGTCTCGACGTATCACAACACCTATAAGAACCCCTCCGTCTATTACGGGCTGATGCTCCTGTCGCAGGCCGGTCTGATGGGTGTTTTCCTGGCGGCGGACGGGTTGCTGTTCTATTTCTTCTGGGAACTGGCACTGATCCCGGTCTACTTCCTGTCCTCGGGATGGGGGGGCGAACGCCGCATCCAGGTCACGTTCAAGTTTTTCATTTATACGTTTGTCGGCTCGCTGATCATGCTGGTGGGGCTGTTGTATCTCTATGCGCTCAACCCCGAAAGCTCTTTTGCGCTGGAGTCGCTCTACCGGGTTCACCTGACGCCGGACCAGCAGGACATCCTGTTCTGGATGTTCTTCGTGGCCTTCGCGATCAAGATGCCGATCTTCCCCTTCCATACCTGGCAGCCCGATACGTATGAGCAATCTCCTACATCGGTGACGATGATCCTCAGCGGCGTCATGGTGAAGATGGGTCTGCTGGGCGTCATCCGCTGGGTGGTGCCGATCTTCCCCGAAGCGGTCCATCATTTTGAGAACGTCGTGATCGGTCTGAGCGTCGTGGGTATGGTCTACGCGTCGCTGATCGCCTTCCGTCAGGACGACCTGAAACGGATGGTGGCCTATTCATCCATCGCCCACATCGGTCTTATGTGCGCGGCGGTGTTTTCGAGCAGCCAGATAGGCTTTCAAGGGGTGCTCGTTCAGCTCTTCAACCATGGGATCAACATAATAGGATTGTGGATCGTGATCGACGCGATCGAGCAACGCCTGGGCACGCGCAAGATGAGCGAGCTGGGCGGTCTGGCCACCACCGCGCCGTCACTTGCCATCCTATTGGTGATCATGTCGCTGGCCAACGTGGCGCTGCCACTGACCAACGCCTTTATCGGGGAATTCCTGATGTTCGACGGGTTGTACCAATTCAACGTATGGTACATGGCCTTTGCGGGTCTGAGCATTATCCTGGGGGCGGTCTATACGCTGCGGATGGTGCAGATGGTGATCTATGGCAAGGAAAACGCCCTGACGAGCACCATGCCCGATCTCAAACTCAACCAGAAATTGATGCTGGCGGGGATCACGATCCTCATCATTGTATACGGGGTATATCCGGAGCCCTTGTTCCGGATGACGGAAGAAACGGTTCACGCCATTATCGCACAGCTCAAATAATTTAAAGCGCAACATGAACGTACTTATACTGTCGACCCTCTGGGGCATTGTGATGATGTTTGGCGGGCTGATCTTTAAAAAGACCGGCGCCGCCACCTACTTCGCCGTCGCGGGCATCCTGCTGCTGCTGCTGGGCAGCGTGGGGGACGTATCCGGCGTGGTGATCACGAAGTCCACCTTTGGCGGGATGCTGAACTTCCAGGGATATACCGAGCTGTTTTTAACGGTGGTCCTGGTTTCGGTCCTGTTTTACTTCCTGTTGTCGGGTCGCGACATCGAGGCGGTGGGACCCGGCGGTTTCGACTACTACGCGTTGGTTTTTTTCGTGATTACGGGCATCACGCTCTGCGCCAGCTACAACAACCTGCTGATGCTGTTCCTGGGGATCGAGATCCTGTCGATCCCGCTTTATATCCTTACCGGTTCGGACAAGAAGAACCTGAAAAGCAACGAGGCTGCGCTGAAATACTTCCTGATGGGTTCGTTTTCCACGGGGATCATGCTGCTCGGGATCGCGTTCATTTATGGCGACTCCGGACGGTTCGACCTGGGTACGGCCAACCTGCCGTTTGGGATGATGATCACCACGCTGCCCGCGCTGACAAAGGCAGGGTTGCTCCTGCTGCTGTTTGCCATGGCTTTCAAGGTGTCGGTGGCGCCGTTCCACTTCTGGACGCCCGACGTATACGACGGGGCGCCCACGGTTTTTACTTCTTTTATGGCGACCATCGTCAAGGCGGGCGGCTTTATCGCTTTCCTGAAGCTTTTTGGAGAGGGATATGCCAAGTCCGAATATACCTGGGGCCTGGCCATGCTGGTCCTGATCGTGGCCACCCTGCTGATCGGGAACCTGACCGCCGTCTTCCAGCAAAGCGCCAAACGCATGATGGCGTACTCGAGCATCGCCCAGGCGGGGTTTATGCTGATGGCGGTTTATGCCCACAATAGCTTTGCTACCGATGGCCTCCTGGTCTACACGGCCTCCTACTGCCTGGCCACGATCGGTGTATTCGCCGTACTGACCCGGGTAAAGGATCATTCGTACGAGGGTTTTAACGGCCTGGCCAAAAAGGAACCCCTCCTGGCCCTGACGATGGCGATCTGTCTTTTGTCGCTGGCGGGGATACCCCTTACGGGCGGTTTCCTGGGCAAGTATTATATGCTGACCGCGTTGGTCAAGGCCGGTCAGGGCCCCTATATGCTGGTCTTCGCTGTCCTTTGCGCGGCCGTCAGCGTCTACTACTACTTCCGCCTGATCCAGGCCATGTATTTCAAGGACGGCAACCCCGCCCTTTCCCCGGTCTCCACGGGGCTCAAGACGGGTATGGTCGGGCTGACGATTTTAATTATCCTGTTGGGCGTTATACCTTATGATCTGTTGTTGAACTGGCAGTTATTCTTTTAAAGTGGTATTTTTAGGGGGATGAAGTTCTCCGATACGCTTTCGCTGGCGTTCCACACGATCAAGACCAACCGCCTCCGGGCCGGTATCACGATCGCCATCATCGCCCTCGGCATCATGGCCCTGATCGGGATCATGACGGCGATAGAGGCGATGAACAACAGCATTTACGAGAACTTTACCCTATTGGGGGCCAATACCTTCGTGATCCACTATCGCGCCAGGGATTTTTTTGGCGACGGTGGTGGCGACGCTTCCAAAAAGACGTCGAAAAAGAATGCCGAAAAGTTGTCGCAACAGGGGAAGGCCATCACCTATTTTCAGGCCGAGGGCTTTAAAAAACGCTTTACCTTCCCTGCCGCCGTCAGCATTTCCCAGATCGGGGACTACAACGCCTCGGTTTTTTACGGAACCCATAAGACCAACCCCACGGTCAGGATGATCGGGGGCGACGAGAACTATCTCTACAGCAGCGGATATTCCCTGGAGATTGGCCGCAATTTTTCCCAGCTCGACCTGGAGACCGGCCGGAACGTGGCCATCCTGGGGATGGACGTTGCCAAAAAGCTTTTTGGGGATGCGTGGCGTACCGCCGAAAACACCGTCATCCGCGTGGGTGGCAGCCGCTACCGCGTCATCGGCGTGCTTAAGGCCAAGGGCGCCAGCTCCTTCCTCAGCCTGGACAACATTATCATTACCACCCTGAACAACGTCCGCCGCGAATACACCAACTTCACCAATTCCCTCAACCTGAGCGTTACCGTTCGTGACATCCAGCAGATGGACGCGGCCATCGGCGAGGCTACGGGCGTTTTCCGGCAGGTGCGTGGGTTGGCCGTTTCGGAGGCGAACAATTTCTACATCGACCGCAGCGACAGCCTCGCCAACCAGCTGGATAATTTGTTGCTGTATGTCCGCCTGGGCGCCATAGTCATCGGGATCATTACCCTGCTCGGCGCCGCCATCGGTCTCATGAACATCATGCTCGTCGCCGTCAGCGAGCGTACCCGGGAGATCGGGCTTGTGAAGTCGCTCGGGGCGCGACGCGCCACCATCAGGTCGCAGTTCCTGCTGGAAAGCGTCTTGATTTCTTTGTTCGGGGCGGCGTTCGGGATCATCCTCGGGGTCCTTGTGGGGAACCTGTTTGCCGCGTTTCTCGGGACGGGGTTTGTGGTGCCCTGGTTTTGGGCGTTCCTGGGGATAATAATCTGTTCTATTACCGGGCTGATCGCGGGATTATGGCCGGCGCTGAAGGCGGCGCGGCTGGATCCGATTGTGGCGTTGAGGTACGAGTAGATTTTTTTTGCGTGTATAAAAAAAGCGGACCGGTTTGGTCCGCTTTTTTGTTGGCGCGTGGGAAGCGCTATTTCTTGGGCTCGAGCGCATCGGTGATGTGATCGGCGAGGTATTGGAGGTGGTTGCGGGTCACTACGTCGTGGGCGGCCGGGATGGCGGCGCGGAGGCGGGCGCGGAGGCTCACGAGGGCGGCGCGGGCTTCGGCGGGGACGTCGGACTTCATGGGGTCCTCACCCTGCGTAATGGACACGCCACGGTTACTGAAGTTGATGCCCAGGGAGGGCTTGGCTTCGAGCAGACCGATGAGGTGCTCGACGTAGCTCTTCTGGAGATTGCGGCGGTAGTTGTCGATGGTCTTCCCGGTGCCGAGCTCGCCCCAGATACCCTTGTTGAGGTCGGCGATCAGGTCTTCGATGGTGTAGGGATCGGTAGTGCGGTTACCCGAAATGGTCAGTCTTTCCAGACGGCCGGCGGACAGTATGGAACCAAGGACGTTGTCCTGGAGGTCGCTGATGGACTCGGTGGTGGGCTGGGAGAACTTGTTGATGATGTTCTTGTCCAGCAGCCAGGTCGGGGTCGTGAAGAGCTGTTCGTTGAGGAACGCCACGGCTTCCTGTTGACGGGCCTTGGGCGTGGTTTCATAGACGTCGCCCGGTTGCTCTATGCTCTTGGGGGTCTCGTATACGCCGCCGATGTTCTTTACGACGTGGTACATATAGCGTTGGAACTGGCCATAGAGCTGTTGGTACATCTCTTCCAGGTTATCATACGTATCGGCTTCCTCCCTGGTCCATTCGGGCAGCTTCACGATGATACGCTTCAGGTTCTTGATGCCGTAGGCGCTTGCCTTCATGCTGTTGTCGCCGAGGTCTTCGGTTTGTTCGCGGGGATCGTAGGGATTGGTCTCGGTGCCGAAGAAGAGGCGGGGGTTATGGCTGAGGCTGTCGATGATCAGCTTGGACAAGGCCTTCTTGTCTGCTTTTTCGTCCTGGCTGCCCGGGATATAGTGATAGCCCCATTGGATAGCCCAGCGGTCGTAGTCGCCGATGCGGGGGAACAGACCGGCTTCGGTGATGTTGTCCTCGGGTTGGGCGACATAGTTGAAGCGGGCGTAGTCCATGATGGAGGGGGTGTGTCCGTGGGCTTCCACGAAGGCTTTGTCACGGAGTTTTTCCACGGGGACCGTGCTGCTGGAGCCCATGTTGTGGCGCAGACCCAACGTATGTCCGATTTCGTGAGAGGAAACGAAACGGATGAGGTTGCCCATCAGGTCGTCATCAAAATGCATGCTCCGGGCGCGGGGATCGACGGCGGCTGTTTGGATAAAGTACCAGTCGTGTACGAGCTTCATGACATTATGGTACCAGCCGACGTGGCTTTCGAGGATTTCGCCGCTGCGGGGGTCGTGGATGTTGGGGCCGTAGGCGTTCTCGATGTCGGAAGCAAAGTAGCGGATGACGGCGAAACGCGCGTCCTCGAGGCTCATGGTCGTGTCGTCTTCGGGCCATTCCTTGGCCACGATGGCGTTTTTGAAACCGGCCTGCTCAAACGCCTTGTTCCAGTCATTGACGCCGGCAATCAGGTATGGACGCCATTTCTTGGGGGTGGCGGGGTCGATATAATAGACGATCTGCTTTTTGGGTTCGACCAGTTCGCCATGGAGGTACTTGTCCATGTCCTCGTCCTTGGGTTCGAGACGCCAGCGGCAGATGAAATTGGATTCGTCGACCTTCTGCTGGTCGTCGCTGAAGACGGTGAAGTCGTCGGAGAAGAAGCCTACCCGGGGGTCGAAGAGACGCCGTTTCATGGGCGTTTTGGGGAGCAGCAGCATCGAGGTATTGATCTCGAAGGTGACCGCACCGGCGTCGCCGGCGGCGGGGAAGGCGCGTCCGCCGCCACCAGGCATGAGCGGGTTGGAGGGCATGGGGCTGGAGCTCCAGGTTTTTACCGTCCGGATCTCGGTGTTGATGGGGTAGGTCGTTATCTTTTCTATATAGGACCGGTCGGCCGCCAGACCGCCAAGGCTAAAGCGACGTTTTGCATTGGGGTCCAGGGAGACCACTTGATTGTCTCCTTTAAAGAAGTCGGTGACGTCGATGACGGTGCTGGTGGAATCGGGACCAAAGGCCTTTATGTCGAAGGCGGCGGCGATCGGGTCGACATAGGAATTCCTGACAGCTCTGTAGATCGGCTCGGTGCTGTCCTTGGCGACGCTGATCAGCGTGATGGTCCGGAGGAAGAGCTTGTTATCCGGGCCTTTTTCCCAACGCATCGTCTGCTGGTTGGCGACTTCGCCGCCATATATGCCGGCGCCCCCGGGGGTTTTGGAGTAGCGCGTGATCGCCATGAACTCCCGGCCGAGAATGGAATCGGGTATCTCGAAGTACCATTTGTCGTCA
Source organism: Dinghuibacter sp. (assembly GCF_035492835.1). NCBI lineage: Bacteria > Pseudomonadati > Bacteroidota > Chitinophagia > Chitinophagales > Chitinophagaceae > Dinghuibacter > Dinghuibacter sp. The sequence continues at coordinate 3,897 of NZ_DATJIY010000035.1, read as the reverse complement.
ACGTGGTGAATGGTAAAAAGTCCTGATTTTGAGACCGCTTTGGCGGTGATGATTTCTTTGTAGGGTTTGATGGCGGACTTCGGCGCTTCTCCACGCGGGCCGCCCATGGGGTGGGAGGCGGAGTCTGTGGGCAGTCTCCGGTTTTGCGCTTCTACACGAATTCCGCTCAGGCACGCCAGGATGAGTGCCGAGGATAAAAGCAAGTTTTTCATGCGCTCTCTAATGGTTTTTTTGGTGATGATTCCGGCTGAAGCAATTGATTTTGACCGCCGGAAGGTTGAGAAATGATGTTTAAGCGTTGAAATTATATAAAGCGAGGATCATTGGGTCTTACTTTGTACAAGAGGGCGATGGAGTAGATGACTGGTATGGGTTATAAAACATAAAACTGCTATATATTTTAGAAAAAGGTAATCTATATTGTTTGGCAATATTCATTAATTTATTACCTTTCAAGGCTACCCATAAAATATTTGTTTTTAGAATTTGTTCGTCAGAGAACTTTTTTCCTTAGAATTGCTGTACTAAAACCATTTTTTACCATTTCATCAACATTGAAAATTAAAAGATCATGGCTGAAACTAAATCAACTGTAACCGCCGGTGCAAGTGCAACTGCTGCAAAAGCCGGAACCTCCGTGCAAGCGAAGAAATCCAGCAACGCAGTTTCTTGGATTGCTCCAGTGATTTGCTTGATTGCGGGGATTTCCTTTTACGTATTTGTATTGGGTAACGAGAGCAACTTTGTGAACAATAAGGGGGCTAACTGGATGGGTAAGATGCACGAAGGTGGACCGATCGTTCCGCTGCTCATTACTCTGTTCCTGATCGTGATCGTGTTTGTCATCGAACGTTTGCTGACCATTACCAAGGCTCTCGGAAAAGGCAATATCGCCGACTTCGTACGCAAAGTACAATACCACCTGGCCAATAAGAATGTAGACGCAGCGCTTCAAGAGTGCGACAAGCAACAAGGCTCCGTCGCCAACGTCATGAAAGCCGGTCTCCGTAAATACAAGGAAATGATCGGTAACAGTGAACTGGATACCGAGCAAAAAGTACTGACGATCCAGAAGGAAGTCGAAGAGGCTACCGCCCTCGAGCTGCCCATGCTGGAAAAGAACCTGGTGTTCCTCTCCACGATCGCTTCCGTAGCTACCCTGATCGGTCTGCTCGGTACGGTTATCGGGATGATCCGCGCCTTCAGCTCCCTCGGCGAAGGCGGTAGCGGTGGTTCCAGCGCGGCCAACGACCTGGCAAAGGGTATCTCCGAGGCCCTGTACAATACGGCCCTCGGTATCGGTACTTCCGCCGTGTCCATCATCATGTACAACGTATTCACCACCCGTATCGACAGCATCACCTACGGCATCGACGAATCTGGTTTTACGCTGACTCAGAGCTTCGCCTCCAACTACAAATAGTAGGCGGGCCCACGGGCTATCCCATACCCCATGCTGAGCGGGCAAAGACCCGCCGCCTTGTGGCGAGGAATTATTAAACTGTTGGAAATCAATGACTCCGTGTTTTTGGGGAAAAATTTCCAAAAAAAAGTTTAATTTCTTTATGGAAAATGGGGGGCTCGTGCATCTTAATAGTATAATCAGCAAAAAACTCAGACAATGCCAAGAGTCAAAATTCCAAGAAAGAGTACGACGGTAGACATGACCGCGATGTGCGATGTGGCATTCCTGCTGTTGACCTTCTTCATGCTGGCGACGAAATTCAAACCGGAGGATGTGGTCAAGGTTGCTCCGCCCAGTTCGGTGTCATCCGATGACGTGCCTGACAAAAACGCCCTCCAGGTATTGTTCGATAAGGAAGGGAAGGTCTTTTTCACCTACAGCAACGGAGACGAGCTTTCCGGTTTTGTTGACGTGGTGAGCCAACAGCAGAATCTCGGCCTCAACGACGTCGAAAAGAAACGGTTGATCAAGATCCTGAACGGCGGTGGCGGCATAGGGGTTCCCTTTGGCGAGCTCAAGCAAGTACTGGACCTCGATGCCGATTCGTACAAGGCCTTCAAGCAACCGGGTATCCCGGCCGCGGATTCGGCCAACAACCAGCTCAGGACCTGGATAGCCTGTCTGCTCGCCTCCAACGGCGGCAAACAGCCGGACAACGTCCTGGTGAAGGGTGACAACGGTGCGAAATACCCTGCTTTCAAGGAGGTGCTCCGCGCCTTCACGGACAACAAGGTATTCCACTTCAAGCTCGTAACGGCCATGGCCGACGCGCCTCCCGGAAGCGCCTTGTGGGACGAACGCCACAAGAAATAACCCGTAAGCAAAAATTTATTTAACGTATTTAAACTGATACGATTATGGCAGAGATGGAAGTGAAAGGGGGGGGAGGGAAAAAAGGCCCAGGTGTCAAAAAGAGTAAGAAGTTGTCTACCCGGGTCGACCTGACCCCGATGGTGGACCTCGGCTTCCTGCTGATCACCTTCTTTATGTTCACCACCACCCTGAGTTCACCGACGGCAATGAAACTGATCATGCCGGACGAAACGGCCAAACCGGAAGAACAGAACGAAGCGGCAAAGTCCGGCGCGTTCACGATCATCCTGGGGAAAGGCGATCAGTGCTATTATTATGAAGGGGACGATCCGAAGACCATGCAGGTGACCAACGTAAAGGGCATCCGGGATAAGATCATCGACAAGAAGTCCCGCACTCCGGCCGACAAGCTGGTGGTGATCATCAAGCCCGACGTGGACGCAACCTATGCTGACGCCGTGGCCCTCCTGGACGAAATGACCATCAACGACGTCAAGAAGTACGCGATGGTGGCGGTTCGTCCCGATGAATACACCCTGGTGCAAGCGACGGAAGCGGCCAACGGTATTAAATAGATAAAAAGAAACTCATGGAAGCTAATAAAATTCTATCAGCCGACATCCTCGATATCATATTCGAGAAGATGAACAAGGACTACGGCGCCTACAAGCTCCGCAAGGAGTACCGTAAGCGTCTGACGCTCGCCTTGATCATCACGGCTGCAGCTGCCCTGGTTTGTATCGCAGGAATGATCTTTTCCCGTTGGTATGACACGCACGCTGGTAAAAAGAAGGTCGACATCGCCGATGTCACGCTGTCGAACGTGGACAACAAGCCGCCGCCCCCACCGGTGGTGCCCCCTCCCCCTCCTCCGAAGGTAGAGCCGCCGAAGATCGAAATCAAGAGCTTTACGCCTCCCAAGATCGTCGACCAACCCGATCAGAAGAAGGAAGTAAAGCAACAGGACGATCTGGACAACACCACCATCGGTCACATCGACCAGGCCGGTATCAAGGCCCCCGACGTGGTGAATCCGCCCAAGGTGGACCAGGGCAGCAAGGTAGTTTCCGCTCCCGCGGACGATGACAACAAGGTCTTTACCAAGGTAGAAATCGAAGCCGGCTTCCCCGGTGGCGATGCTGCCTGGAACGAATACGTACGCAAGGCCATCACTTCGCATATGGACGAGCTCCAGGACGAAGGCAAGAGTGGTACCTGCGAGGTACAGTTCATCGTGGACAAGGACGGTAACGTTAGTGACGTAACGGCCCTGACCATGCAAGGCTCCAAGCTGGCCGAAATTGCGGTAAACGCGATCCGCCGCGGTCCCAAGTGGACCCCTGCCCAGCAGAACGGTCGTAAAGTAAAGGCGTTCCGCCGGCAGAAGATTACGTTCCAGATGCCGGAAGAATAAGGTTACAGTAAGTACTTTTAATAATTATGGCCCCGCCTTTCCAGGTGGGGCTTTCCTTTTTTTACTACTTACCGGCCGATCCTCAACCGGTGCGCCTCTCCTGGCACCTAAGCCTGCCGGCGTGGAGTACGGGGTGGGATGCCTCTTTTACCCCGTTTTGCGAAACGTTTCGCAAAACGGGGTAAAAGTGGCATCCCACCCCGTT
>NZ_DATJIY010000034.1:0-31324 GCF_035492835.1 Dinghuibacter sp. | reverse complement strand
TTTCGCGTAGAAGATACCGGGGAACCCCAACGACCGGTCGAAGGTCTCGCCGCCCTGGCCTTCCGTTCCCGGAACGAGCGGTCCCGATAACCGGCCCATATCGCGGCTGGAATGACAATCCATGCACACGGTCACATAGTTAGCCAGATACCGGCCCCTGGCGACCCGGTCCGGGGATCGGTCCACCGTGAGGTCGGGCGCGCGTCCAACGTTAGGGAGGGCTGTCTTGACATATGTGAGCAGCCCGGCGGCTACAACAATGATGGCGAGGACGATAATCGCCAGGACGCGCAAGGTTTTTCGCATGTGGAGTCAGGTATTGCCTCAATATAGCCAAATAATCCAAGATATCTCCAGGGCCGCCTTTACGGCGCCGGGGCCAGCGCCAGCGAGCGCAGGTTCACCGGGCGCCAGGCGGATGCCCGCGGCGTGACCGACAGGGTGTACGTCCCGGCTTTTGAGACGGTCAGCCGGCCCAGGGATTGAACCTGGTACAAGGTATAGCTGCCGGTGCGGGTCACCTGCGCATCGAGGGCGGCGACACCACCCAGGGCGATGGAGAAGGCGGCGGCGGCCGCCGGTGTGGCTACGTCCGCGGTGATGGTATAGGTACCGGGACGGTCGAATCGGAGGAGCCAGGTTATGTAGCCTTTTTCATCGGTCCAGAATCCGATGTTTTGCGGGTTCCCTTCGAGCTGGGGCGGTTGGGCGCCGGGCGCCGCTTTGAGCGATGCCTGGTCGGCGTGGAGCGTGAAGACGCCGTTGGCGGCGGTAATGGGTTTCGGTGGGGGTACGGTGACGTTTAGCGAGCCTTTTATGCGGAGCTTGATGACGGTGGCGATGGTATCGGGGGCCGCGGCGGGGACGTCGATGACGAGACCGTCGGCTGTTTTGTGCGTTGACAAAACGGCGCCGCCGGACAGGAGCGATGCGGACAGCGCGGGGTTGTGCAGACCGGGGACGAGCAGGCGTCCGTCGGCGGGCCAATGGAAGACGTGCAGGTAGAGCACGTCGCCTTTGCGGGTGCAGCGGCCCCAGTCGAGGCGTTCGAAGGGACTGGCTTGGGTGCCGTAGATGGCTTCGCCATTGACGGACATCCAGCGGCCGATGGCTTGGAGGCGGTCGATGATGGGTTGGGGGAATTCGCCCAGGGAAGTGGGTCCGACGTTCAACAGGTAGTTCCCGCCTTTGGATGCGATGTCGACGAGGTTTCGGATGAGGGTTTCGACGCTCTTCCAGTGGTTGTCATCGGTCTTGTAGCCCCAGGTGTCGTTCATCGTCATACAGGTTTCCCAGTCGCGACCGGGTATGCCGGTGGCGGGGATGTATTGTTCAGGAGTTTCGATGTCGCCCCTGACGCCGCCGCCGAGGCGGTTGTTGACCACGATGCCCGGCTGGAGGGCCAGGAGGGGCGTGAACTGCGCGGCGCGCTCGGGGGTCATGTCGGAGGGGACGTCCCACCAGAGCTCGGCGACGTCACCGTATTGGGTGAGGATTTCCCTGACCTGGGGGACAGCGACGTTCCTGATATAATCGTCCATGCTGCCATTTTGGGTGGAGTCCCAATGACCGCCGGCGGCGGCGCCGCCAGGGTTGTTCCAGTCGTTGGCCTGGGAATAGTAGAAGCCGAGCTTCATGCCGTATTTGCGGCAGGCTTCGGCCAGGGGTTTCAACACGTCCTTGCCGTAGGGGGTGGCGTCCACGATGTTCCATTTGCTGGCGTCGGTCTCGAACATCGCGAAGCCGTCGTGGTGCTTGGAGGTGATGACGATGTATTTGACGCCGGCTTCTTTGGCAAGCCTGACCCAGGCGTCTGGGTCGTAGTTGACGGGGTTGAACTCCTTGGCATAGGCTTGGTAGGTGGCGCGGGGGATGCGGGCGTCGTGCATGATCCATTCGCCGAGCCCGGGGACTTCCTTGTCTTCGTAGCGGCCCGCGGGGACGGAGTAGACACCCCAGTGGATGAACATGCCGAAACGGGCTTCGCGCCACCAGGCCATGTGGGTGTCGGCGGCTGGCGCGGGATTCGCGGTAATGCGGGGCGCCGTTTTCGCCGCGGTAGCGGCTGCCACCGGGGCCGCAGGTGTAGACTGTGCCCCGGCTTTGGCCGCAGGGAGAACCACGCAGCACGTGGTCAGGAACAACAGATAACGGTTGAGCATAGGCCGAAAGGTAGCAAAAAAAGACTACTGGCTATGTCCTAGTGTCCGTTGATCAATACTTTCAGCGCAACCGGTTGAACGCGACTGCCGCGAAAGGTGACTTCGTAGACGCCCCGGGAGAGGCTGGCCGGCAGATCGAGGGTTATTAGCCCACCCTGTGCGGGAAGGGGGATCTGCCGGACAAGCCTTCCGGAGTTGTCTGTAAGAGTAGCAGAAGTAAGCATACGCCCTGGGGGAATGCGCAGATAGAGGACGGTCGAGGCCGGGTTGGGATAGGCGATCAATCCGGCGTCCGACGTCATCGGAGGCAACACCCAGGACAGCAGGCTGTCGTCGGGCGTCCGCGCTTTCCATTGAAAATAGTCGGTGGCCGCCTTTGCGGGCAGGCTGTAGACATAGTGACCCATAGGATGTTCCATAGGCGTATAGGTGGTGGCCGCAAAACGTTGCCCGTCGGCCGACGAGAGCAACGTCGTGGAGGCGAAGGCGCCAACCGCGTCGGCGGTCAATTGAAGGGTGTCTCTGGTTATATCTTCATAAAAGTCCAGCAGCTGCAGCGGCAGGATGATGTTCTCGAAATGGAGGGCCGCGTCACCGCAATTCCCGTCGGCCCCCGCGGGCGCCAGCGAAAGGTTGCCGCAGCCGTTGCACGTCCGGGCGGCGGGGTGCTGGGCGAAGGCGGACGGCGCTATCGACGTCCAGTCTACCTCGGAGCCCCCCTGGAGGTTGGAAATCCAACCATTGTAAGTGCCGCCGGTGTGCTGGAACAAATAGGAGGTGCCGGAACCGGTTTCGGTCAGGAATCCATTTTTGCTCACCGCCACCACCCCGCAGATTTCGATCAACGCGCCCGGACCGATCCCGACGGTTACGTCGGATGCGTTGGTCGTCCAGGAGCCTTGTACCAGCAGGTCGCCCCCGGAAGCGATATTCATATTGATCTCCTGTTGCTGGAAGGACCCCACGATGTTGAGGAAGCCTCCGCCGCAGACGTTCACATTGCTGATGGCCGGGGCCGGGGTCGTCGCGTCACCGGTAAAGGTGCCGCTAACGACCAGCGAGGCGCCGGCCTCAACGTCGATGGCGCCCGTCCGGGCGAGCGTAACCGCCCCGATGCTGTCGTGACCTCCCCGCACAATGAGGGTGCCGTCGATCACATAACTGGTGGTCTTGTTCACCACCGAACCCGCAATACAATAAGTGGTCCCCGCCGGTATGGTCACCGAGGACCCGGAGGGCAGGGTGGTAAGGGCACCCGAGGGGCAGGTGCCCCCACACTGAGCCCAAAGGGCATGGGGTATCAGAAGCAAGGGTAGGAGACTGCTTGCCAGCCATGGTAAATTCATTAGGATAACGGATGATTAACAAAAGTAAAAATAGTCAATCAAACGTAACTAAGCCACCATTGATGATGGACTCGCTTGTAGGCATCATACCACTTACAGGGGAAATATAGAAGAGTGACTACAAAAAGCCACACCGCGTACACGCCCGCGAGGCCAAAACCCACGTCGTGGCGGTGAAACAGGAAGGGCACCCCGACCGGGTCGACGGCATCCTTGAAGGTATGACCGGTTGCAAAGAAGAGGATGGCGCAACAAAGGTGGATGAGGTAGAGGTGTAATATATAATAGAAAAACGGCACCCTCCCATAGACCTGCAGGATGTTTGAGAAGGCGCCTTTGGCCTTTTCGATCACCGCCAGCAGCAGGAGCGCGGGCCCCAGGGTCATACAGGTATACATCAGCGATGGCGGGTATTTGGTGACATTCAGGAAGGAAAGGAACGTAATGACGCCGCCTCTCGGCTGGACGGACCAGGGGGCGCGGTCGCCGTAGTGGTTGATCAGGCGTAATATGATGAAGACGCCCGTCACCGCAAAACCCGCGATGAGCAGCGTCTTGCGCCGGCGCTCCGGCGTATAGGCCTGGGAGAACCACGTCCCGATCGAATACCCGAGCATCATGATACCGGTCCAGGGGAGTATGGCATAGAGGTCGAAGGCACCCCGATCCTTGGCGAAGCCGATAAACGAGGGCGGCGATGTCATCAGGATGGTCCAGGCGTTGCCGGCGGGCTGGGTATAGTCGGTGATGTTGTGCCCGAGGACCAGGAGCAGACCCAATACGGGCACCAGCTTTGGCGAGATCGCCAGCACGGCGCCCAGTATGATCATGCTCCACCCGATCGCCCAGATCACCTGGAGGATAAAGAGGTGGTACAGCGGGTCGAAGGTCCAGCCCAGGGTGATGAGGGTCAGCTCGAGCAAGACAAGCCAGGCGCCGCGTTTGATGAGGAAGAGGCTCGCTTCCGCTTTGCTTTTGCGCTGACCCGACAGGTAGGCCGACACGCCGGACAGGAATACGAAGGTGGGCGCGCAAAAGTGCGTGATCCATCGCGTAAAGAACAACAGGGGCGTGGTGGCGCTCATGTCGGTGGGGTCCACCGGGGAGAGGTGGAAATAATCCCGTACGTGGTCTAGCGCCATGATGATCATGACGGCGCCGCGGAGGATGTCGATCGACACGACGCGGTATTTGACTCTGGCGGCGGGCATGGCCGCCGCGGTGGCAGTTGTTGGCGAAGTTATCATGAGTGAAAGCCGGTTTCTTTTTTCAGCGCTTCAACCAATGTATAAATAATGGGGCAAACCCCATAATACATGAGCGTAGAAAAAAGCCGGTCGGTGAAGCCGTCCCGGTGGAGGTGGGGGAACTCGCGGCAGTCGCTGAAGCGGTCTTCGTATATGGTACAGCGTGAGCCGCTCAGGAAATGGCAGGGGATGTGGTTCAATACGGTGCTGCCGCCCAGGCTGGTTTCGACGTAGGCGGCCTCCCAATCTTTTACGGGCATGTCCATCCTTTTGGCTACGCGTTCGTGTTCCGCTTTTTCGGTATGGATGATGAGGGAGCGGCAGCAGTTGCCGCAGGCGGTGCAGTCGATTTGGGGGGTGATTTCGGCGTCAAGGCGGCGGACGGTCGCATCGACGTCCTTGCCACGCAGGAAATCACGGAAGGCGCGGTTTTCGGCGTCTTTGGCGGCGGCTTCGCGCTGGATGTGCGGCAGGTCGATGGGGATGGTGCTCTTATGGGCGGAATCACTCATCCCTGGCCCCCTTTTCCCCCACGAACCAGTGCTCTTTATTGCGGAACAGCACGTTGAAGGTGGTCAGCGACCCGTAGATGCGGGTGATGTATTGCTGGAGGTTTACCTTATCCTCGTCGGTAAGGGCCTTGTGGGCGTTGATCTGTTGTTCGAGCACCCGGAGGCGGTCGCGGGTCATCACGATTTTGTGGAAAAACACATCGATCGGTATCTCCTTCGGCTTCTGACCGGCGTCCTTGGGCTGGATCACCAGGGTGCCACCCGTCCAGCGGTCCCCCAAGGGGACGATCTCGTCCGGGTTGCTCCATTGCCGCAGTATCTTGAGCAGGGAACGCTCTACGTCGGAGTGGGTTTCGATCTCCTCGGTGACGTTCTCGGGGATGATCTCCTCGAGCTTGGCGTCGCCCTTGTCGACCTCTTTTACCCCATGGTTAAAAAACGAAATCAGGTAGGTGGCGTAGCGGACGCCCACAATCACACCCGGCCCATAGTGCGAGTGCTGGAGCCGGGTGCCGATGCCTAGTTTTTGCTGATCTATCGAATCCATAAAATGGGGTAAATATAGGGTATATTTAGCGAGCCAAAACCCGGATGCCTTGAAGCTGACTGTTGCCCTTTTGTTATTGACGCTCCCTGTTGCCGGGGCGTTCCCTGCCGCGGCCCAGGAGCCCGGCGTTTCTTCGGACCTCGCAGAGCAACGCGCGCACATCCTGCGCGATATACATTACCGTTTGACGTTTCATATCCCTGTAGCGCTGGGTGAACCGGTGCGGGGGGAAGAGGACATCGACTTCGACAACCTCGATTCGCACCTGCCGCTGGAGCTGGACTTCCGCGCGCCCGCGGGCGCCGTCTCCGGCCTGACCGTGAACGGGGAGGCCGCGCCCATCGCGCTGGTGGCGGAGCACCTGCTGATTGCGCCGGCGTCGATGCGCAACGGGCCCAACCGTATCCATTTGAGCTTTGTCGCGGGGAACCGGCCGTTGAACCGGAATAAAGAGTATTTGTATACGCTGCTGGTGCCCGACCGGGCGCGGGAGTTGTTCCCGTGCTTCGATCAGCCGGACTTGAAGGGGGTGTTTACGCTGACGCTGGAGGTTCCCTTGGGGTGGAAGGCGATCGCCAATGGGCGCGCCGCTGGGGTGGGGCCGGGCGGGGCCGCGACGAAGACGGTGTCGTTTGCGCCGTCGGATACCATACCCACCTATCTTTTTGCGTTCGCCGCGGGGCTCTTTAGCGACTCGGTGCGGATGACGGCGCATGGGCCGATGGAGGCTTTTTATAGAGAGACGGATACGACGAAGATCCGCGTGAGCCTCGATAGTTTGTTCCGGATACAGGACCAGGCGCTGACGTTCCTGGAGGGGTACACGGGCATCCCTTTTCCCTTCCGGAAATTCGGGTTTGTGGCGATACCGGACTTCCAGTTCGGGGGGATGGAGCACCCGGGGGCGATCCAATACAAGGCGTCGGCGTTGTTCCTCGACGGGAGCGCGACGCAGGAGCAGCGGAACGCACGGGCGAACGTGTTGTCACACGAAACGTCGCATATGTGGTTTGGCGACCTGGTGACGATGCGGTGGTTTAACGACGTCTGGATGAAGGAGGTCTTTGCCAACTTCATGGCGGATAAGATCGCGGCGGCGACCCAACCGGGGAGTAACTATAACCTCAAGTTCCTGATCGACCACGTGCCCGCGGCCTACGCAGTGGACCGGACGGAAGGATCGAACCCGATCCGGCAAACGCTCGACAACCTCAGGGACGCGGGGTCGATGTATGGCAACATCATCTACCACAAAGCGCCCATCATGATGCGGCAGCTGGAGCTACAGATGGGTGCGGAGCCCTTTCGGGAAGGGTTGCGGGAATACCTGCGCACCTACGCCTATGGGAACGCGGCGTGGCCGGACCTGATCCGCATCCTCCAGAAATATACCGCCATGGATCTCGGGGCCTGGGATTCGGTCTGGGTAAACGAGACCGGCCGGCCGGTCGTGGGCGTCTCCTGCGATACGAGCGGCGGCGTCATCCGGCGTTTGGCGCTGACCCAGCGCGGCGAGGACGGGAGCGGGCGGGTGTGGCCGCAGGTGTTCGACCTGGCGTTGGTATATGCGGACCACGTGGATACCGTTATGGTCGATATGCAGACGGCGTCCACCGACGTGCCGCAGCTCGTTGGCCGGAAAGCGCCGCGGGACATCGTGTTTAACGCCTCGGGGCTAGGATATGGGGTATTCCCCGTCAGTACGACGTGGCTTTCCGATCCCGTGATGCGGGCTTCCGCCAGGATCAACCGCTATGAAAACATGCTCGACAGCGGACCCGGCCAGCCGGTGATGACACTGATATCCGACCTTACGGAGGTCGCGGACGAAAAAGAGGAATTGAACCTCGGTTTGTTGCTCGGCCAGATCGGCAATATCTACTGGCATTTCGTGGACACGGGGAGCCGCCGGGGTTCGAACGCGGAGCACATCCTTTGGGGCGCGCTGGGGCAGCAAACGGCGCCGGCCAACCGAAAGCTGATCTTCCTGGCGTATGCGGGGATCGCGCAGGGGCGGGTGGCGCTGGACACTATCTACCGCGTCTGGAAAACCCAGCAGCCGCCGGAAGGCGTCCACCTCTCGGAGGACGACTATACGAACCTCGCGGCGGGGTTGGCGGTGCGCAACTATCCGGGGAGCGCGGCCATCCTCGCGGAGCAGGGGCGGCGGATCAGGAACCCGGACCGGCAGGCGCGCTGGAAGTATCTGCAGCCATCGCTGTCGGGGAACCAAGCGGTGCGGGACAGCTTTTTCTTTTCTTTGAAATACGCGAAGAACCGGGAGAAAGAGGCGTGGGTGTTGTCCGCGCTGGGCTATCTGCACCATCCGCTGCGGGTGGCGCAAAGCGAGAAGTATCTAAAATACAGCCTCGACTGGATGGAAGACATACAACGCACCGGGGACGTGTTCTTCCCGCAGAGCTGGGCGGCGGCGAACCTGGGGAATTACCAGAGCGCCAGCGCGGCGGAGACGGTGCGGAAGTTCCTGGCGGCGCACCCCAACTATAATCCGCAACTAAAAGGCAAGATCCTGCAGGCCGCGGATAATGTGTTCCGCGCGCAGCGGTTGCTGCACCCGGGGTTCGCGGCGCGCTAGGCGGGCACCTCTTCTTCGACGATCACCGGCATGGGCAGCGTCACGTAAAACGTAGTCCCGCGCCCCGTCTCGCTCTCGAACCAGATCGAACCCCCGTGGGCTTCGACGATCTGGCGGCAGATGGACAAACCCAACCCGAAGGAGCGCTCGCCCTGGGTGCCGGAGCGCCCGGCGCCGAAGGCGTCGAAGATCTTTTCCCGCATGTCTTCGGGGATGCCGATACCGGTGTCGGTTACCGAAATCAACAAGGTATTGTCGCGCGGCGTCGCGGCTACGCGGATGACCGATTTTTCGGGGCTGAACTTGATGGCGTTGGTGAGGAGGTTGTTGAGGACGCGCCACATCTTGTTGCGGTCGGCCAGGACGGGGTAGGAGCGCGTCTTGGCGAGCTTGATCTGCTGGCGTTTTTCCTCGGCTTTTACCTGGAGCAGCGAGACGCACTCCTCGAGGAGGTCGCTCATGTCACACCATTGCATGGTGAGGCGGCGGGTTTCGGGGTTGCTCTTGCTTTCGAGCAGGTCGTGGATCAGGCCCAGCACCTGGCTGCAGGAGTGCCGGATCAGCGCCAGCATCTGGCGCTCCTCGGACGTAATGCCCTCACTCTCGGCGAGCAGCTCGGTGATGCCGCTGATCCCGGCGATGGGGTTGCGGAGGTCGTGGGCCACCATCTTGAAGAGGTAGTCGTATTCGCGGTTGCGTTGTTCGAGGCTGTCCAGGGTCAATTCCAGGTGTTTGTTGTGGAGACCGATGACGCGCACGTCGCGGCGGGAGCGTCTCCAGTTCCACCAGATGAGCGCCAGGATGATGACGGCCATCGTCGAAAAGCCGATCGCGATGAGGAGGTAGTCGCGCTGGAGGACATTGTTTTCGCGGAGCTCGGTGAGCTGCTGCTGGCGCCGCAGGTCGTCAAACTCCCTGTTGACGTCGATGCGGCTGAGGTTCTGCTGGGTCGCGCGGAGCGAATCACGGAGACCGATATAGGAGCGGTAAGCCCGGTAGGCTTCCGCCGTGTGACCGGTCGTGTCCCAGTATTGCCAGTCGAGCCGCCGCCACATCAGCTCGTCCCCGGTTTCGTGGACCTCGGTGTTCAGGCTCCGGCGCGCCTGGTCGAGCAACGCGCGGGCCTCGTCCGGGCGGCCAAGATGGTGGAGGGAGATATCGGCCAGCGACAGCACGCCATTGTCAAAAAGGTTGCCGCGGGGCATCATGGACGACCGGATGGCCTTTTCTTCGGCCACGTAATTACCCTGCTGGTCGAAGATCGTGGAGATGTTCCCGTTGACCAGCGCGTGGACCTCGCGGATGTATTGTTGCTGGTCCGGATCGGTGAATACGGCCGCCGCGCTGTCCGCGTAAGCCAGCGTATGATTAAAGTAATACAGGGCGCTGTCGTTGGCGTTCATGGCGCCATAGGCAAGGCCGATGTTGTCGAGCAGCCCCTGTATCCCGGTGAATTGCTCGTAGGGCGTGCGACTGGCGCAGCCCCGCAGGTCGGACAGCGCGGCGCCGTAGTAGCGGATGGCGCTGGGGAATTTGTGCTGGTTATAGTATATGGTGCCGAGCGCCTCATTGTACTGGCTCGATAGGAAACAGGAGCCGGCGTAACGGTTCCTGCCTTCAAAAAAGTATTTAAAGGCTTCGTCGTACGCGCCGAGGCTGAGCAGCGTCTGCCCCTTGCCCAGGAGCGCGAGTCCGTAAGTGTTCTGAAAAAGCGGATTGTCTGCATAAGGCCGCGAGACCTCGAGCATGCTGTCGTCGTACTGGCTGGCCAGCGCGTAGTTGTGCTGGGTGTACCCCGCGTGGCGGGCGAGGAAATCGTAACGGCGGTATCGATCCAGGGGTCCGGCCTCCGGGTAATTGTTAAAAACCGAGTCCAGCCAGGCAACGGCCTTCCCATCGCCCCCGCGCTCCAGACTGTCCGCTTGCCTGAAAATGGGGTCGAAGTAAGCGGTATTATCTGGATTCCTTGCCTCACACGCCGCAACCAAAAGGCTGAGGGACAGAATGTAATATTTCATCATAGGGCTACATTGCCCCAGGAAAAATAGGTAAATCCCGCGGAACAGACAAGTCCGGTATGAGCGTCTTGTCGTGGAACGGACAACAGTGAATAAAATGAACGGAGGTTAGGGCTTAATGATCAACGCCGACGGTATCCCCGATAGCCAGATGCTCCTCGACGCGACCGCGCGCTTCCAGCTGTCGAGACTGATCATCATCAGGTTTTGCTGGTCGAGGAAGTCGCGCTCGATGCGGCTTTCGTTGTACAAGGCGATGTGGTTGGGCGCCACCTGCTCGATGGAGCGTATGGTCTCCTTCATTTCGGGGTTCTGGCGGATCACGCCGGAGACGTCCAGGATGACGACGCGGGAACCGTTGTTGTGGATCAGCTTCTGCGCGTAGATGAGCAGGAAGCTGTCGCTGATGGAAAAAACGGGGATGAACACGTTGTCCGGTTCGCCGCTGTCCTTATCGACGTATACGCCCAGGGGTACGTGTGTGGAGCGTATGATGCTCAGCGCGCGCTCGTCGAAGATGGACTGCTCGAACAGCCTTTCGCGGCCGGTGAGCGTCCCGTAGAGGCGTTCGGGGTTGATGATCTTGGTCGTGAAGCCGAGGATTTTCCCCAGCAGGGTACCGTCGAAAACCGAACGGCCCAGCCCCACCAGCAGCAGGTCGAAGTGGCCCGAGTTGGCGGTTTCGACGACGTCCTCCTCGATGTTGGCGGAGGGTTTGAAGAGGCTGATAACGGGGAGGCTCAACCGCTGGGATTCCTCTTCCACCGGTCCGAAGCTGTCGCGCTCGTATTCCTCCAGGTTATACTGGTTGAGGTCATTGGAAGGGGAGAGGTGCATCATCGTAACGGTGGCGTTGGCCATCGATCGTTTGACAAAGGCCCCGGCCAGCTTGAGCAGGGAGATACCCTTGTCGGGAGTGCTGAAGGAAACCAGGACGTTGTATTTCACGGCCTGGCTGGCGAAGTCCGCCATCGCCTTCTTTTCGGGGAGCAACCGCTGGATCAGGGTCAGCGCGGGCCCCGTCATAAAGGTGGTCAACAGCGCCATGATCACCAGCATGGTGAATATCTGCGGGTTGAGGACACCCAGGTCGTAGCCGATGTTGAGCACGATCAGCTCCATCAATCCCCGGGTATTCATCAGGGCGCCGATCGATAGACTGTCGCGCCAGTTCTGTCCCACGAATTTTGCCGCCAGGGCGCTCCCCAGGAACTTGCCCCCGACCGCGACGGCCAGGATGAGCAGACACGTCTTCCAGGCGTAGGCATCGTTGAGCAGCCCGATCTGCGTGCGCAGCCCTGTAAAGACAAAGAACAACGGCAGCAGAAGCACCAGGGCCACGTCCTCGACCTTTTCTATAAAAATATTCCGGAAGCGCATGTTCTCCGGCATGACGACCCCGGCCATGAAGGCCCCGAACAGGGCATGGATGCCGATCATTTCGGTAGCCGTGGCGCTCAGCAGGAGCGTGATGAAAAAGATCGCGACCACCGGTCTTGACAGCGACTCCTTGTTGGAATACTTGTCGCCCAGTTTCTTGAGGAAGGGGCGGATGACCTTGAGCATGACCGTTACATAGGCGATGGCCAGCGCGAGCGTAAACAAGGCGCTGGTGGCCGAGCCCGCTTTTACGACCGCGATCACCGCGGCCAGCAGGCACCACGCGGTGATGTCGTCCGCCGCGGCGCAGGTAATGGCGATCGCGCCGAGCCGGGTCTTCGAAAGACCGCGTTCCTGCACGATCCGCGCCAGCACCGGGAAAGCCGTGATGCTCATCGAGATGCCTATAAACAGCGAAAAGGACAGGAAGTTGATGTTCGCGGGCGCAAAGTGGGTGTATATGAAGTATGCCAGCGTCATGCCCATCGTAAATGGGAAGAGGATGCTGGCGTGGCTGATGACCACCGCGTCGGTGGCCCGGTTCTTCAGCACCTTAACGTCGAGCTCCATCCCCACGATGAACATAAAAAGGATCAGTCCCACCTGGCTGAGGAACTGCAGGTGGCCCAGCGAGGCCGCGGGGAACAAAAAGGCGGAGGCGCCCTTCAGGTAGGTCCCCAGGAAGGAGGGCCCCAGCACGACGCCCGCGACGATCTCGCCGATGACAGTGGGCTGCTTGATTTTAATGCATATCCAGCCAAAGACACGCGCTACGACGATGATGGTGACGATTTGCATCAGCAGGATCGACATCGGGCCCGCTACCGTATGGGCGAAGGCGTCCGTTACCTGTGTCCAGAGCGAGGACGCCGCAGGCAGGGTCAGTTTTCCCGGCCGCAGGTCTTCGAGGAGCTTGCCCTGTCGCAGGACCAGGTAGATCAGGTAAGAAAAACCAGCCACGACGGCCAGATAAAACGCAAGGTTCTTGTATCGTTTGATCATAGGTTGGCGTTTACCGGATAAAAATAGGTTTTGGCTGTTTCCGGCGACGGCTTACTGTGACAAGGCGGTTATTTTTTGTAATGAAAACCCGGGCGGTAGGTTTCGCTCAGGGGTATGCTCCGTTTTCCGCCGGGGAGGTCGACGGTGACTTCCGTTGCGTTGTAGTAGGAGACGGCCTTTAGGGCGACGAGGGTTTGTTTGTTGACCTGGCGGAACTGGTCCGCGGGGAGGAGGGCCAGCAACTGGGTGAAGGAGATATTTTTCAACAGGATTTGACCGTTCCTGAGCGTGACCTGTTTGTCCCGGGGATCGCCGTCCGCGGCGCTGATCAGCAGCACCTGGTCGAAGTAGAGCAATATCTTGCCCTGGGCGGAGTTGAGCCGCGCGAAAGCGGGCGCGGCCGGGGCGGCCGGCAGGCGGGTCGATAACTTACGGATCGCCCGTTCGAAACGCTCCTTGTCGAGGGGTTTGCGGATAAAGTCCACCGCGTCCAGGTCGAAGGCGTCGGCGGCGTACTCCTGGTGACCCGTTACAAAGATCACGGGGCGGCCGCGGATGGCTTCGGCCACGGCGAGCCCGTCGATGCCGGGCATATGGATGTCGAGCACCGCGAAGTCAAAGTCAAGCGTGGGCGCGTCGTGGAGGAACTTTTGCGGGTCATTGTAGGCGCGGACCACCTCCAGACCCGGGATCTGCTGGCAGACCAGCTTCAGGTACTGGAGTCCGGGGAGCTCGTCGTCGAGGAGTACGCAGGTCATAGGCGGTTTGATTGTACCAGTCACGACAGGCGCAGGGATAGCCTGGCCGTGAATATGTCGTCCTGCAGAAATTGTTCCAATTCGTACCGGCCGGGGTAGAGCGCGTCCAGACGGGTCCGGAGCGTGGCGCGGCCGACGCCGCCCTTTTCCTTTCTTAAGGGCGGCTGCGCGCTGACTTTATTGGAGACCGTGAGGGTGAAGCGGTCGTCCTTCAGCTCGAAAAGGATCGATATAAAGGCGCCTTCGCGCTGGAGGTCGGCGTGCTTGAAGGCGTTTTCGATGAGGTCTATGGTGATGAGCGGGGCGATGGCCGGCTTGTCGTACGTAGCGTCCAGCTTATTTTTTACCTGGAGGTCGAAGAGCGGGCTCACCTTGAGGCGGTTGATCTCGATGAGGCTGAGGGCAAAGTCGACCTCTTCGCGCGGCGTCACAAAACGCCGGTCGCTTTCGTAGAGGATGTAGTCGAGGACATTGGACAGCTTGTCCAGGGCGTAATACGTCTGGTAGGCGTGGGACTGGATGGCGTTGAGGGCGTTCCGCAAGAGGTGCGGGTTCAGCCGGGACTTGGCGGACTCCAGCTCGAGGGCCTTGAGCTTGTCGATGAGATCCGCGGGCGTGGTTGACAGCGCGGTCTGCGTCGTTTTCAGGCGGCGGTGTTGCCGGGATACCACGACGGCCAGAACGGCTACGGCGAGGGCCAGGATAACGATCAGGACGGTGCTCACCGGGGCAAGATAGCGAATTACTCCGTTCGGAGGCTCCGCGTCGGGTTCGCCAGCGCCGCGCGGATCGCCTGGAAGCTGACGGTGGCCAGCGTCAGGAGCAACGCACCCGCCGCCGCGGCGGCAAAGATCCACCAGGACAGGTTGGACCGGTACGTGTACCCGTTCAGCCAGTGGCTCATCAGGTAGTACGACACCGGTACGGAGATCAGCAGCGACAACCCCACCAGCACGATGAACTCCCGCGACAGGAGCGCCCACAGCGATACCACCGTCGCGCCCAGCACCTTGCGGATACCGATCTCCTTGATGCGTTGTTCCGCGGTAAAGGCGGCCATACCAAAGAGTCCCAGACAGCTGATAAAAACGGCCAGGATGGTGAAGAAGCCGGCCAGCCGGCCGGTCCGCTCTTCGCCGCCGAACTTGAAACCATAAAGGGTGTCCACGAACTGGCAGTCGAAAGGCTGGTCGGGGGCGAAGCGGTTAAAGATGGCTTCGGTGGCGGCCAGCGTTTGCTGTACGCCCGCCTGCGGTTTGATGCGTACCACGACCTTGGCGTAGTCGCCCGTGTCCTGCAGGTGATAAAAGGTCGGACGGACGGGGCTGTATGGGTCCTCCATGAGCATGTCTTTGATCACGCCGATCAATGTATAGGGGCGGCCGTCCCAACGGATGACCTGACCGACGGGGTCCTTCAGCCCCATGAAACGGACGACGGTTTCGTTGGCGACAAAGGCCGCGGTGTCGCCGGGGTAGGCGCTGTTGAAGTCGCGGCCCTGGAGGAATTGCCAGCCGACGGTCCTGCCATAGTCGGGAGAGACCTCGATGTTCGGGAAATCCAGCGACAGGCTGGGGTCCTTGCCCACCCACGAGAAATCGCTGTTCGTGGACCAGACGCCGGTAGTGGAGCTGCTGGACTCCGCCGCGTCGGCCACCAGGCCGGTTTTGAGCAGCTCCTGCCGGACGGCGCCGAAGTGACGGTGGATGTCCGGGGTGTACATCATGACCTCGAAAAGGCCGTTCCGGTCATAACCCGTTTCACGGCTCCGGGCGTGCCGGATCTGCCGGAAAACGACCAGGGTGCCCACGATCAGGACGACCGAGATCGTGAACTGGAGGACAACCAGCGCTTTTCGCGGGAGGGCCGCCAGGCGGCCAGCCTTGAAGGTGCCCTTGAGGACCTTGACCGGTTTAAAGGCCGACAGGTAGAGCGCGGGATAGCTACCGGCCACGAGCCCCGTCAATGCGCAAAAGACCAGCAGCGAGCCCCAGAAGAGCGGGCTCGTCCAGGGCAGCGCAATGTCCTTGCCGGCCACCAGGTTGAACGAGGGCAAGGCCAGCTGCGACAGCAAGAGCGCGATCGCCAGGGCCATCAGCACGACCAGCATCGATTCCCCCAGGAACTGACCGATGAGCTGCCCGCGGAGGGAGCCGATGGCCTTGCGGATGCCGACCTCCTTGGCGCGGCGCTCCGAGCGGGCGGTGCTCAGGTTCATAAAGTTGATACACGCAAGCAACAATACGAAGAGCCCGATCAGGCCGAACATCCAGACTTCCTGGACAAAACCGCCGGTGTTGACGCCGTTCTCGAAGCTCGAAAACAAGCGCCAGCGGGGCATTGCGTGTACGAAAATCAGCCCGTGGTGGATGCGTTCGTCTGCGCGGACGCGTTTGAGCTTTGCGTAGCGTATATCGTCGCTCGCCTTAGCCGGGGAGACCCCGGGGGCCAGCTGGACGTAGGTATAATAAGAGTTGGAGCGCCAGGGGTTTTTTTGCTGGTCGAAGTGATAGAGGCGTTTGAGCTGGGCGAAGTTGGCCATAAAACCCATGTCGGCAAAGGAGCAATTCTGTGGGAGGTCCTTATACACGCCCACGACCTTCAGGTCGGCCTGGTTGTCGATCCGGAAGACCTTGCCCAGGGCGCTGCCGTCCTTAAAAAACGATTTCGCCACCGACTGCGACAGCAGCACGCCGTCGGGTTCGCCGTTCAACGCGTCGCGCGTGCCTTCGACCATGTCCAGGCTGAGCATGTCCGCCATCGCGGGTTCCATATAGTTGCCGACCTTGATTTGCTTGTTGTCGCCGATCGTCAGTATGTGCCCCGAAGCGCCTCCATCCGCGACGGCCACGTTCGTAAAGTCGCGTCCGTAATTCCGCCGGAGCTCGTCGCCCATCGGCCAGGGCGTGGTATTCCAGGTGCTCACCTTGCCGTTGCCGGTCGTGTTCTGCCATACCACGCCCAATTGACCGTAGTGCTGGAAGTTCCGGTCAAAGGTGACTTCGTCCATCACCCAAAGACCGATGAGCAGCGCCACGGCCATGCCGACCGCCAGACCGGCGATGTTGATGATGGAGTGTACGCGGTGCTTGGCTAGGTTGCGGTAGGCGGCGAGGAAATAGTTTCTAAGCATTATTCGGATCTTAAGCTGTGAACGGGATTGGCCAGCGCGGCGCGGATGGCCTGGAAGCTGACGGTAGCCAGGGTGACTACGATAGCGCCCAGACCGGCGCCGGCAAATATCCACCAGGCCAGCCCGGTGTGGTAGTCATAGTGTTCGAGCCAGTGGCCCATATAGTAGCGCGCCACGGGGATGGCGATCAGCAGCGACAGCAGCACCAGCAGGACGAACTCGCGGGATAGCAGCCGCCAGAGGGTGAACACCGAGGCGCCGAGGACCTTCCGGATGCCGACCTCCTTGGTGCGTTGTTCGGCCACAAAGGTCGCCAGGCCGAAGAGGCCCAGACAGGAGATAAGGATGGCCAGCGCGGCGAAGACCGTGGCCAGCTCACCCACGCGCACCTCGGAGTCGAACTTCCTGGCATAGTCCTGGTTTACCCAGTGGAACGCGAACGGCGCGCCCGGGTTGAACTGCCTGAAGACGCTCTCGACCTTGGGGATAGCGCCGCTCACGGGCGTGAGCTTTATATCGATAACGCTGAACCAGCCGTCTTGTGTGAAAAACGCGGGTTTGATGGGCTCGAAGGGGGACTCCTTGAGGATGTTGTCCACGACGCCGATGACGTGATAGGTGTGGCCGTTGTGTTGTACGAGCTCGCCCAGCGGCTGTTTGAACCGCATCAGCGCGACCGCCGATTCACTCAGGACCATCGCGGTGGAGTCCGTGGCATAGTCGCGGCTGAAGTCCCGGCCCCGGGTGATCCGCCAGCCGATGGTGCGGCCGTATTCGGGGGTTACGTTGCTCGACATCACGAGGGGGTGCGTGCCTGGTTCCTTTCCCTTCCAATCGATATCGGTCGTACCGTTGTTTTGATCGGTCATAGAGCTCGAGCACTCCGTGACGTCCGTTACGGCGCCCGTGGCCAACAGCTGCGTCCTCAGGACATCGAAGTGCTGATTGAGGGCCGGGGTGTTGATGTTCACCTCGATCATTCCGCTGCGGTCATAACCCGTGGGCCGGTCCCTGGCGTATCCGATCTGGCGGTAGACCACGGCGGTGCCGATGATCAGCGCGACGGATATCGAGAACTGGAGCACCACCAGCGCGCGGCGTGGCAGGGCGGCCAGGCGGCTGGTCCGTTTGAGCACCTTGATGGGTTTGAACGAAGACAGGTACAGGGCGGGGTAACTACCGGCGATGAACCCTGTCAACACGCTGAAAAGGGCGCCCGCCATCCAGAAGACCGGGTCGGTCCAGGGGAAAGGTATGGTTTTGCCTGCGATAGCCGCAAACAACGGCAATGTAAGCCAGGTGAGGATGGCCGACAGGCCAAAGGCGATGAGGGCGATGACGGCCGATTCGACAAAGAACTGCACGATCAGCTGGGAACGGACCGAGCCGATGGTCTTGCGGATGCCGACCTCCCTGGCGCGCCGTTCCGAGCGGGCGGTGCTGAGGTTCATAAAATTGATGCACGCCAGCAGGAGCACGAAAATGCCGATGATGCCAAACAACCGGACGATCTCGATAAAGCCCCCGACGTTCACGCCGTTATGGAAGTCCCGGTAGAGGTGCCACCGGTCCATCGGAAAGACAAAAAACTCAGGGCGGTAGACGGGAGGGTTGTCGGTCTTGAGCAGGATGTCGCGTATCTTGTTCGAGACGTTTTTGACGTCGGCGTTGGCTTTTAACTGTACGTATACGTTAAAGGAGTTGTTGCCCCAGTCGGTTTTGGCGCCCCGGGCGTTATTGTTGGTGGCCTGGTAGAGACTCCAGGGGGCGACAAAGTGTACGCCGTCAAGGCTGCTGTTTGCGGGGAACGCTTTGAATATGCCGGAGACGCGGACGACGATGGTGTCGCTGATCTTTAACACCTGGCCGATGGGGTTTTTATCACCGAAGATCGCCTGGGCGGTGGGGGCGTCGACGAGGATGTCGTGCATGTCCCGTTGTCTGCGGCCGCTCTCTATGCTGACGCTAAATATGTCGGCGAAGTCGGGTTCCGCGTAGAGGCCGTGTACCGGCAATTTTTTGTCCGCGTATTGGACCACCTGCGTTTCGGGTATGGACGCCATCGAGACCTTGTCGAAGTCGGGGAAGCTCGACCGCAGCTCCGGGCCCATGGGCTCCGGGATGACGTCGTAAGGGACCTTGACGCCTTTCACAAAGGTCACGAACTGCCATATCTTGCCGATCCTCCGGTAATGGTCGAAGTTCCGGTCAAAGGACACCTCGTTCACTATCCATAGGCCGATGAGCATGGCCACGGTCATCCCGATGGCCAGGCCGCCGATATTGACGACGGCCGAGAGGCGGCTGCGCCCGAGGGTGCGCAGGGCGATGCGGAGGTAGTTCTTCAGCATGTCCGTTCCGCGTCAAGGGGGGTGCCAAAGTGCTTGTTCATTGGTTTTTAACGCGTTGTGGCTTTTATTGGGCGCTTTGGCCGTCCGCTTTCGATACGGCGGGTGTCCGTATCTTTATAGCATGACCTCTATCCAACTCCGGAAGTCCCGTCGCATGATCCACGGGGTGGCATTGCTCGGCGCGCTGGTGGCCGCCGGCCTGGCGCAGCTGCCCGCCAGCGACAACGTGGTGCTGGTTCCGCTGGAGATCCTTTTGGTCATCGGGCTCGGGAGCGTCTTCGGGCTACGGCTGCGCCACAGCTACCGGACGGCGCTGATCGCGGGCACCGCCTGCACCATGATCGGGCGGGGTATCTCCGAGTGGCTCGTAGGATGGATACCGGTGCTGGGTAACTTCCTCGACGCGTTCACCGCGTTTGCGGTGATCGAGGCATTGGGGTGGATCGTGGCAAGGGAGTTTCAGCGGGAAATGGGGTAGGGGGCTTCATAGCCCTTTACCGAGTGCCAAATGATCTCGTTGAAGATTTTTTCGTCGACGCGGTCGTAGTTGCTGAGGTCTTGTTTTACGGACTGACGCGCCCACGAAAGCTGTTTTCCGGTTAGCATTTTCAGCGGCGGGTTGAGCGAATCGAGCGGGATGTTGTTGGGTACGGCGTCGTAGGGCGTGAAATCGGGCGTGGCGGTAAAACACGCCGACATGTCGCCCGAGGCGCGGTCGAGCTGGTTCATGGGTGGAAGCCCCAGCACGTTTTCGATGGTGCGGACCATGCTCACCTGGGAATAATAGGTGGACACTACCTGGCCGCGTTTGGTGTAGGGGCTGATCACAAAACCCACGGTGCGGTGGCCGTCCACGTGGTCGGCGCCATCCTGGGAGTCGTCTTCGGTGACGAAGATGCACGTTTCTTTCCAGTATTTGCTGTGCGAAATGGCGTCCACGATCCGACCGAGCGCGAGGTCGTTGTCCGCCACCGACGCTTGCGTGGTCGGCATACCCGGGGCGGTCCCGGAGGTATGGTCGCACGGCAGCAGCATGATCGTAAAGCTGGGAAAGGAGTCGTTCGCCTGAAAGCGTTTGAATTCTTTCAGAAAAACGTCCGCCCTGTACTGATCGGGCACCTCGTTGGGGAAACCGATATAGTCCGGGCACATATAGGGCTTTACGGAGCCGATGTTGGCTTTGGCGGTGATGCTGAAGCTTTTGGGGTTGTTGAAGATATCGATAAAATGCGCGCCTTCGGGCTTGATGATACCCGCTACGAACTCGCCATAGTCGCGGAAGGTAAGGCCATGTCGTAATACATTATCCCAGAGAAAACCGGACGCCGCGTATGCCAGCGCGTCGTCCCCGTCGTAGGGGTAGCTGCGGCTGAAGCCGCCAAAGGACTTCTCGAGGTAGTCGGTGGCGTAGGCCTCGTCGGTCCATTGGTGGCCGTCGGCGCTCAGGACGCCGCTGGTATAGTAGTTGTCCAGGAGGACGAAGTCTTCGGCGAGCTTGTGGTGGTTGGGGGTTACGCGTCGCCCAAAAAGTACGAGGGCGGTGTCGCCGTTGCCCTGGGGAAGGTCGCCGAGGAGCTGGTCGTAGACGCGGTTTTCCTTGATGATATAGACGACGTGCTTGAAGCGCGGGGCGGATTGGGGGGACTCGGCGATGCCGTTGTTGCGGTTGACCGATGCCGTTAGTGGCTTTAGCCAGTTGGCTGACGCCGTGTTTCCTGACCGGGCGCCTGCCGCCGCTTCGCTTGCGGCCGGGCCGTTTGCCTCTGGTAGCCCGATGACGGACACGCTTCCCATGAATCCGTGCGTAGTATAGCCCTTTGCCTGCCTCGTCCTCGAGCCGATGCCCTTGATATTGGCGACGTATAGGGTTTTGCCGTCGGTGACCACGGCGCCCGGGTACCACCCGGTGGGGATGTAGCCCTGCACGGCGTAGGGCGGCCGGGCGTCGATGACGGCGATGGCGTTTTGGGTGCCGTTGGCGACGAAGAGTCTATCGCCGTCGGTGGCCAGCGCGTTGGGGGCGCTGCCCAGCAGCGTGTCTTTGGTGACTTTTATGCTGTCGGTTATGACGTCGTTTTTTGTGTCGATGGCGTAGACCCGGTCGCTGTTGGCGCAGGCGACGTACAGTATTTGCCGGTCCGGGCTCAGCGCCATGGCGGAGGGATGGAGACCTACGTGGATGTCCCTTACCGTTTGCCGGGTTTTCAGGTCGACCACCGATACGGAACCGTCGCTGGCGACGCCGTTGCTTTTGTCGACCAGGATGGCGCTGCCGGAGGTGTTTTCGGTGTATTCACCGGGGACCGGGCGGCGACCGCCCCAGTTGGTGACGTATGCCTTGGTCTCGTCCAGCGCCAGGACGCCAAATGGGGCGATCCCAACGGGGATCTGCCGGGTGCTGTCGCCTTCTTCTACTACGGCCAGCGTATTGTTACGGCTGAGGGTGACAAGCAGGGTGTTACCCATTATTGCCACGCCCCCGGGCGCGGGGTCGCCGCCAACGGAAGGGTGGGGGAGCGCGATCAGGGATTGCAGTACCAGACTGTCGTCGATCAAGGCCGCTTTTACGAGCTTGTCATCGGACCGGGTCAGGTATATGGTCGTCCCGCTGATGGCCATACCGTTAAAGGAGGCGCCACCCTTGATCGGGAGCGATTGTTGTACTTTGTTATCGCTAAGGCGGATGAGGTCGAGCGTGCGGATGTTTTTGACCAGGAGGTATTTCTTGTCTTTTGTGAGCGCCAGGCCGACCGGTCGGCCGCCCGGGAGGTATATTTGCCTGCCGGCGGGGCTGATCAGCTGGTTGCTGGGCACCAGGTAGGTGCTGTCGGGGCGGGGGCCGAGGGAGTGCTGCGCATATTGCGCCGCGGCATGTTGCGTTGTGGCTGGTTGCGCCAGGAGGAGAAGGACAAGGAAGCGGGTCATCCGCCAAATCTATACATTTCGATCCGATCGGCGCATTAATTTATTGTAAACATATATAATATGTATTCCTATCGTTTACAATCCTAATATACTTGTATCGTATCCAATCATTCGCAGTCCTATCTTTTTTTGTAAAAGCATAAAAAAAGACCCTTTTTTTGAAAGGGTCTTTTTTTAGCGTCGCGCTTTTAACGGCCGTTGCCACGGCAGTCATAATACGTGTGAAGCACCGTCGTCGTGGGATGTGCCAGCGACGGGGCTGTGGTCGCTTGCGTCTTGGTCAGAGACACGACTTTTTCTTTCCTGAGCTTGAGTTTCTCATGGTTCAATTCGATCTTCTTCATCGTTGTAATTTTTAGCGTTTGGCAATGGGGCACCGGTGCATGATGGTCAGCAACACGGTGGTTGTGGGCTCTTCGTGATTGGACGCCCTGGTCAGGGTGACGATCTTCTGCCTTTTGAGCTGCAGTTTTTCACGATTCAATTCGATTTTTTTCATACATGGCATTTTTGATTAGCAATACGAATGACGTTCCTGAAGGTAGCGACAACTTTTGGCGAAAAAAAATGCATAGACATGCTTACGATAAGTTGGCGGGGGGAATTTTAATGGGTTGGGGGTATTTTTCAACGGATTAGGAAGTTATAAACATGGGGAATTACAGTAATATCTTTATATTTCGGGTTAGGGAAGGATTTTTATTAACTTTAAAAGGACCGCTATCGAAATTCCCTCACCAAAAAATAGAAAAAATGAAAAACGCTATCCAATCGGCAAAATCCCTTACCAAGGCAGAAATGAAAAAAGTCCTCGGCGGCATCGGACCCATCGGAGAAAAATGCGGCACGACGGTGTGCAGCAAATTCCAGGCTTGCTGCTCCCGCGACGGAGCGGGCGGGACGATCATCTACTATTGTACGACGACTGCGTGCCTGTAACATCGCTTGCCCGGCGTCCAAGAGGACGACCGGGCATTTTTTTGCTCCGTCCAAAGGGTTAGCGTATCAAAATTGGGGTTGACGCGGCGGCTTTGCTTCCTTGATGTTGAGGGGATTCGTACCCAATACCTTGCCCTGGAGGGCTTCCATGGCTTTCTTAGCCTGCTCGTCCTGTTTCATTTCCACGAGGCCTTTACCATTGCTGGTGCCGGTGAGGGGGTCATTATAGATCTTCGCATAATCGACCCAGCCAAAAGGCTTAAAAAGTTGCTGAAGGTCAAACTTGTCGAAGTGGCGGGGGAGTCCCGATATGGTCATACGCATAGGCCGGTAAATATACATTGTTTTTTCGGGCTACAATTATTACTTAACATAATATTAATTATAGGACGAAAGTGAATATCCAAAATTCGGCTAGCGTTTTGAAAATGAGTATATTAGCCTATGGCAAAATCCATCCTCTTCTTCGCAATGATATTCCTGGGCTGGCAAGCTGGCGCCCAGACCCTTACGATGCCTCCTGAGGTTCAGAAGGCTTATGACAATGGAACCCGGTCGCTGAGCGGCAAGCCGGGCGAAAAATACTGGCAAAACCACGGTCGTTACACGATATCGCTGACCGTGTCGCCGCCGGACAGGCTGATAAAAGGCGTCGAGCAGATCACGTACGTCAATAACAGCCCCGATACGTTGAAATCGCTGAATATGAAGCTGATCGTTAACGTGCACCGGGGCGGCGGCCGCGGGGGCGCGGGCGATACGTCGGCGGGGATCAAGGTCGACGACCTGAAGATCCGGGGCGTCCAAACCGCCTGGGACAACGAAAAAGCGATCACCACCAACCAGATGGTCGACCTGGCCGAGCCCCTGATGCCGCACGACTCCCTGAAGCTCGATATTGCCTGGCATTATACCCTTTCCCGCCGGGGCGGCCGCGACGGGGCGATCGATTCCACCAGTTTTTATATAGCTTATTTCTATCCCAGGGTATCGGTGTATGACGACTATAAAGGTTGGGATACGCAACCGCACACCGGCGGCCTGGAGTTCTACAACGACTTTAACGATTATCGTGTGGACGTGACCGTGCCAAAGGATTTTATGGTGTGGGCCACCGGTACGTTGCTGAACCCGTCGGAGGTGCTCCAGCCGGAGGCGGCCGCGCGTTTGCAAGCGTCGATGACGAGCGATTCCACCATCCACGTGGCCGCCATGGAAGACTGGCGCGACAAAAAGGTCACCGCGCAACGGGCCGAAAATACCTGGAAATGGGCCGCTTCGAATGTGAGCGACGTGGCCATCGGCGTTAGCGACCATTATGACTGGGACGCGGGGAGCGTCGTGGTCGACAACAAAACGCACCGGCGCGTCAGCATGCAGGCCGCCTTTAACGACTCGAGCGCGGATTTCCATCACTCGGTCCAGTTTGGCCGGTACTCGCTGGCCTGGTTCTCCAACAACTGGCCGGGCGTCCCCTACCCGTACGCCAAATCGAACGCGTTCCAGGGTTTTGCGGACATGGAGTATCCGATGATGATGAACGACAGTCATTCGAAGGACCTCGTTTTTGCGGAGCTGGTACAGGACCACGAACAGGCGCATACCTATTTCCCCTTTTACATGGGCACCAACGAAAGCCGTTATGCGTTTATGGACGAGGGATGGGCGACCACGTACGAATACCTGATCGGTATCACCGAAAGGGACCAGGCTTCGGCCGACGCCTTTTATAAGTCGTTCCGGGTGACCCGGTGGATCCACGGGCCGCACGAGAAAGAAAACCCGATCATCACGCCCAGCCCCGACGTGACCTTTGGCGCGGGCAACAATGCCTATGGCAAGCCGTCGCTGAGCTATCTCGCGCTAAAGGACCTGCTGGGCGACAAATTGTTCAAAAAAGGGCTGCACAATTACATGGCCAACTGGAACGGCAAGCACCCCATTCCCTGGGACTACTTCTATTCGATGGAAAAGGGTTCCGGTCAACACCTGGATTGGTTCTTTTATAACTGGTTCTTTACCCCCGGCTACATCGACCTCGCCCTCGCCAAGGTCGACAAAACGTCGAAGGGCTATACGCTGGACATCCAAAACGTAGGTGGTTTTGCGGTGCCCTTTAACGTGGTCGCGACATATGAGGACGGGTCCACCGAAAGCTTCCATCAGACGCCCGCGGTGTGGGAGCATAACCAGAAACAAACGACGGTGACTATTAAGACGGGTAAGACCGTGAAGTCGCTGACGCTGGACGGGGGGATATTTATGGATGCGAATGAGAAGGATAATACCTGGACGGCGGCGAATTGATGCCTTTTGCTGGC
Source organism: Dinghuibacter sp. (assembly GCF_035492835.1). Taxonomy (NCBI): domain Bacteria; kingdom Pseudomonadati; phylum Bacteroidota; class Chitinophagia; order Chitinophagales; family Chitinophagaceae; genus Dinghuibacter; species Dinghuibacter sp. Next base: position 6,087 of record NZ_DATJIY010000034.1, on the reverse strand, counting down.
GCCTTTACAGGCGATAGCCGGCCGAAAATGTAATGGTAATCGTCCGATCGTAGACCGTGGTGGTGCCGTTGGTATAGATATGGGTGCTGTTGGACAGGTAGTCCGCCTGCCCTGTAAACCGTAGCCGGGAAATCGTATAATGGAATCCGCCGCCGAGGGTCAGACCAAACGCGGTTTTTTGGAGCGGCTGCGCGTGAAAGACGACGTTGCTGTCCTGGTGGCCAGCCAGGAAGTCCAGACGCGGCCCGACGGAGATAAAGAGGCCCAGATGCTTGTCGAGCGGGATCTTGGGCTCGGCGAGCGTATTGACGGAGACGTAGTCGAGGGTGAAATCGGCGCCACGGGGCTGGCCGGAGGCATCGTTGTAGGCGTACGGCTCATGGCCGCCCTTGCGGAGGTACGCGACGTTGGTGGAGAGATCGAAGTATTTGCGTTCGAAGTATTGCAGACCGAGGCCGAACGTCGGGGTCGTGATGTGCTGGCTGTAAAATTCCCGCGTGAAGGAGTCCTGGAGTTTTGAGATCGAAACACCTGCCTCGACGTTGAGCGTCTGGGCGGAGATAGGGAGCGCCGTGAGCAAGGCGACCGGAAGTAAAAAATGTTTCATGTTGCAGGGTCTGATGCAGGGTCAAAATACGCTAAATTACCACGCATGAGATACCGTTCGTATATATTGTTTTCCTTGTGGTCGCTGGCGTCCTGTCACCGTCCCCACGACTACGACGCCGTCCTGAAGAATCCCGAATTATACTACAAGGTGGTGCACGACCTCAATACGGTCGTGATGGGAAACAATTTCACGCCCATTGTAGCCTCGCGAAACTATATGTATGCGGCGGTGGCGGGTTACGAGGTCGTAGCGGCGGGTTATCCGGATAAATACAGATCGCTGGCGGGGCAATTGCGGGGGTTGGGGGCCACGCCGGCTATGCCTTCTGGGGTCGACGTCGAATTGGGCGCGCTGCTCGCCTTTTGCAAGCTGGGCGAAGCGGTGACTTTTCCAAAAGGCAGTATGTCTTTTGTCACGGACAGCCTTGCAAAGCTCGCGCTGGACCGCGGTATGCCGGGAAGCGTCCTGAAGGCCACGATGATCTATTCGGACAGCGTGGCGGCGGTGGTGATGCGCTGGAGCCGGACGGACAGCTATCTCCTCACGCGGCGCTCCCCGAAATACATCGTCAAGGATTCGCCCGGGCGCTGGATACCGACGCCGCCGGGGTATTTCGCGGCGGCGGAACCGCACTGGAACGAGATCCGTTTTACGGTGGTGGACAGCGTGACCGAATTCATGCCGCATCCCCCCTATCCGTTTGACATGACCGACCAACAAAGCCCGTACTACCAGGAAGTGATGCTGATCAAGCACAAGGTCGACAGCCTTACGCCCCGGGAAGCGGCGATAGCCGACTTCTGGGACGACAATCCGTTCCGGTTGAATGTCTATGGTCACCTCAATTTCGCGACCAAGAAATTCTCGCCCGGGGGACACTGGATGGAGGTCGCGGGGATCGCGGCCAAGCGGGCGGGAGCGGACTTTGGCCGGACGGCGGCCGTGTACGCCGAGACGTCGGTGGCGTTGTTCGATGCGTTTATCCAGTGCTGGAACGTCAAGTACACCTACAATACCATGCGGCCCGAAACGGTGATCACGAAATACGTCGACCCCGCGTGGCGGCCACACCTGCAGACGCCGCCGTTCCCCGAGTATACTTGCGGGCACTGTACGATTTCGGCCGCGGCCTCCGAGGTACTGACGCACGAGTTCGGGGATGGTTTTGCCTACACCGATACGACGGAGACCGAGTTCGGGCTGCCCGCCCGGTCTTTCTCTTCGTTCCGCGACGCGGCCCTGGAGACGATGAACTCCCGGTTTTATGGGGGGATTCACTACCGCTATTGCTGTCTGTTGAGTAACGATATGGGGCGGAAGATCGGGGACCTCGTCGCTTCAAGGATCAACCTTCGCCGATGATATCTAACACGCTTCGCATCGCTTCGGCCATGTGTTTTATCGGGCACGGCATCTTTGGGATCATCACCAAAGCCGTTTGGTGCAACTACTTCGGCGTATTTGGCGTCGGGCACGACCTGGCGTACCGGCTGATGCCGGTGGTGGGGTCGATCGATATACTGTTCGGCGTGTCGCTGTTGGCCTATCCCGTCCGGGCGGTGTTTGCGTGGCTCGTGGTGTGGGGGTTGTTCACGGCGGCTTTGCGTCCCCTCTCAGGGGAGCCGCTGGCGGAGTTTTTCGAGCGGGCCGGGAACTACGGGGCGCCGCTGGCGTTCCTGTTGTACGTGGGGCGGGGACCGTGGTTCGCGCGGGTGAGCGGTGGGACGCCGTCTTCTTCGTTGCGGTGGTGTTTACGTATCGCCGCGTTCCTGTTGCTGGCGGGGCATGGGTGGTTGAATTTGTTGGGAAAGGCATCGCTGGTGGCGCAGTATACGCGTTTTGGTCTTGGGGCTTCTGCGGCTTGGTGTGTGGGCGTTTTTGAAGTCGTGGCGGCGGTTGCCGTGTTAGTGCGGCCGTTGCGCGGGCTCTTGTTCTTTCTTTTCTTCTGGAAAATGTCCTCCGAACTATGGTATCCTCGCTATGAGGTTGTCGAGTGGGTCGAGCGCGGCGGCAGCTATGGCGTTTTGCTGGCCCTGGCCCTGATCGCGCCGCCGTCCAGAGCGGTGAGGAATATCGCGGGGCTCGCCACCTGACCCTGGAACTGGCGCTCGCCGGGGAATTCGAAGTTCCGGCCGATCATCCAGATACCGTCGGGGTAGTCCAGGGATGTTTTGCCGAGCGGCGTGTATTTTTTGAGCTCCCCGTCTATATAGAGCCTGAGACCATCGGGGCTGCAAACACCCGCGATGTGGTGCCAGCGGCCGATCCAATCGCCGGGGAGGTCGACGGTGCAGTCGCCCCGGCCCCAGCCGCCGGCAAAAAAGGTCAGGCTCCCACCGCTGGCCTGTAGCACGTTGTAGTCCCCCAGCGTAAATATGTCTTCGGAGCGGCGTTCCGTCGGGTAGACCCAGCACATCATCGTTAGGGATTCTCCAAGGTGTGTGGTGGGGAGGTCCAGGGGTTTACCATCGTACCGGCCTTCGATATCCAGGATCGTGGCTTCTTCGGGGGTGGCGTAGGCTTTTATGGTTGTTTTTTGGCCGCCAATTTTTATTTGGTGTATACCGGGCTTTTCGAGTGTGATGTTTAGGTTTTGCGGAGCTTCTTCACCGGGCTTGAGCGTGACGGTGTCGGTGGTGGTTTGTTGGCCGTCTTTTAGAACCGGAATGTAGAGGGCTCGGGCCTCCCACCCGGGGTTTCTGACGGTTAGCTTCACGCTCGCTTTTGTTCCTATGGGCGTCAAGGGAAGGGCATCCAGGCCGGTCACTTCGGCGGACGGCTGGGGGCCGTCTGGTACCCTGACGTCGGCGTGTATGGCGGTGGCCGAGCTGTCGAGGCGTAAGGTTACGGGGCCTGGCCGGTACAGACGGAACGACAGGGTATCGAACCTGAGCGTGTCGCTTTGGTACATCGTGGCATTATGGGTCGCGAGGATCTTTCCATCCGCCCATAAACGCACGTGGAAGGTACCCATCCCGGGACCGGTTTTATGGATAACAAAACCGATCCGCGCGGGTGAGCCTGCTATGAGTGGGGCTTCCAGGGATACCCCGGTTATCGTGAAGCGCGGCGGTTTGGGGTTCGCGTGGTACAGGGCGGGACCGGGAGCGGGGCCCATGAGGAAGTCGATCGTTCCGCCTTTTTTTAGCTCGGCATGACTTATCGTGGCTTGACGGTATGGCTTACCATTGATGCGGATGGCCTGTATGTAACGGTTCTTCCTGGAGGCATTTGACCGTATCCGCCAGTTTTTCGCGTGCACCTCTTTGAACAAAGGCGCGCCGATCGCATACGACGGCCGACCGGGACAAAACGGGTACAGACCGAGGGCGCTCCATACGTACCAGCTCGACATCGCGCCGAGGTCGTCGTTGCCCGGGAGACCGCCGGGGATGTCCCGGTAGCGTTGCTCCAGTATCTCGCGCACGTGGCGTTGCGTGAGGTCGGAGCGGCCGGCGTAGTCGAAGAAATACGGCAGGTGCAGGATGGTTTCGTTGTCGAAGAGGACGCGGCCATCCGTCAGGACGGAATCCAGGCGGCCCGCGAACAGCGAATCTCCGCCCATGAGGTCGATCAGCTCGTCGGGGGCCTGCGGCATGAAATAGGAGTAGCCCCAGGTATCCCCTTCCTTGTATCCGCCGTTGCCGGGGTGGCGGTTCAGCGTGTCGCCATACCGCGGCAGCAGCAAAAGGGTCTGTGGGTCGAACAATTGGAACTGCGTACGGACGTTGTCTACCCTATTGAATTGGTTGATGATTTCTTTGTCGTAGGCGTAATCCAGCGTCCGGGTCACCGACTCGGGATAGTTGGAGGGGATGTATCCCTTCTGCCCGAAGACGGCGACATCGCGCTCTTTTGTGGGAATTTGAACGGCCGCGCTCAGCTCTGCGGAATCGATTCCGGCTATGCCTTTACGATAGTCGTCGACCAGCGTAATGATAGCGTGGTTGCCGGTCATCGGCCCGGCGGGCAGGCGCCCCGTCTGCCGGTAGACGTCCATCATCGACCGGGCGATCGCGGACTCCAGCGACGGGTATAACCAGGCGCGCAAGGGGTTGAGGGTGCGGTAGGTGTCCCAGGGCGAAAAGCCGCCGTACTCGGGGTGTCCCTTGGCCTGATGGATCTTGTTGTCCGCGCCGCGGTAACGGCCGTCTACGTCGGAGATGATCCAGGGTAGCAGCAGGGAATGATATAGCGCGGTGTAAAAAATGGTTTTCGCCTTGTCGTTGTCGTCTATGGTGACTGCGTTTAATTTTTGCGCCCATTGTTTCCGGGCGCGTTTCACGAGGGTGTCGAAGGGTGCGTTGCACTCCGCGTCCATGTTGCGACGCGCGCCTTCGCCGTCCGTGGCGGAGACGCCGATCGTGAGCAAGAGCGTTTTTACCGGGGGGAAGGTGTAGATGTTGCCGGTATGGGTCAACGGCTGGACGCTGAAACGGAATGCCGCGCGGGCGGTGTCTTCCACCAGTATCCGGGGGGTAACGCCGGGGGCGAAGGTGAAGCGGAATACGCCGGCGCGGGGGGTGGCGACGGCTTCGACGAGGGTGTTGTCATCGGTTAGGCGTACCCGGTAGTAGCCGGGGGTGGCGTGTTCTTCCCCGTGGGAAAACGGGCGGGCGTGGGAGCCGGCGGGCTGCGCGCCGGCGGGCGCGGCGACGGGCGCTGTGGTGGCCGCTTTGGCGGCTGCGGCGAGCGGCATCACGAAAAAGCGTCCGGCGGAACCTCCTGGGAATCCGCTGTGGTGACCCATGCAGCTAAAGCGGTAGATGAGGCTGTCGCGGTAGTCGTAGCCGCCGTCGGGGCGCGTTTCGGGGGTCAGCTGCGCGTAACCGTTTGGCGCTACCGCGCCGGGGTACGTGCCGCCGTCGTTGCCCCAGCGGGTGTCGACGGCGCTCACGGTGGTGCCGATGAAGGGGTCGACCTGGGCGCGCGCTGCCAGGGGCAACAAACAGAGTATGAGCCAACGGGGCGTCATCGGTGTGCGGCGGGTTTGCGGCCCGCCGGGCGTGCGGCATGTTCGGGGACCAGCGTGTCGGCGGTGCGGGTCGCTCCGTCCTCGAGGGCGATCGTTACCTCCCGGGCGTCCCTGCCATCCTCGTCGTACACGAGTAGCATGTTATAGCCGGAATTCAGCCAGCAGTTGGGGATATAGAGACCGTTGATGGGTATCTTTTCGGGATACCGGCCCAGGTTGTGTCCGTTGACCCAAATCGAGCCGTGCCCCAGACCCTGGGGGATCACCCGCCAAACCTGGGTGGGCTGGGGAGACAGCTGGAAGCTGGCGCGCCACCAGACCGGACCGGCGTGGGCGGCGGTGTCGGCGATAACCATGCGCCAGTTGATGGGGCCGGGACCGCCGCGCATACGCCAGCCCGTTACCGGTTTCGGATCGACAAAGGAACCGGCGCGCACGGGCTGGTCGATACCGCCCTCGTTCGAATAGTTTTCGACAAAAACGGTGAGCGTCAGCGAATCGG
>NZ_DATJIY010000033.1:0-8068 GCF_035492835.1 Dinghuibacter sp. | reverse complement strand
TTTTACCCCGTTTTGGCGAAAAGTTTCGCCAAAACGGGGTAAAAGAGGCATCCCACCCCGCTCCGCCTGGCCGGCAACCCAAAAGGCCGGGGCACAAGGCAGGATCTATTCCGCGGCGGGCAGCGTCACCGTGAAGATCGCCCCCTCCCCAGGGGTACCGCTGGCGGTAATCGTGCCCCCGTGGTTGTCTACGATCTTCTTGCAGATGGCGAGCCCTATCCCGGAGCCCAGGTAGTCTTCCTGGTGGTTGAGTCGTTGGAAGATTTTAAAAATCTTGCCCGCATATTCCTGCTCGAAGCCGATCCCGTTGTCGGCAAAAGCCAACCGGACAAATCCCGGTTCGCGTTCGGCGGTGATGCGAATCACCGGCTCGTCGCGGGAGAATTTGAGCGCGTTGCTGATGAGGTTTTGAAACAGCTGGCGGAGCTGGCTGGGGATACCGCGGACGGGCGGGATGTCGCCGGCCACCACGCGGGCGCCCTTTTCGGCGATGCGCCATTCCAGGGCGACGAGGACTTCCTGGAGCAGGTCGTTCAGGTCGATACTGTCGAGCTGCGAGGCGCCGGCCGAAACACGGGAATATTCCAGCACGTCGCGGATGAGACGCGACATCCGGCCCGCGGCGTCGCGGACGCGCGCGAAGTAGCCCTTTACCTCCGGGGTCTCGCCCGCGAGCCGCTCCTCGACCATCTCGGAGAACACCTGTATTTTCCGTAAGGGTTCCTGCAGGTCGTGACTGGCGATGTAGGCGAACTGTTCGAGCTCCTGGTTCGATTCCTGGAGGCGGTGGTTGAGCTCCGTTAGCTCGCGGGTGCGTTCGGCCACCGTTTTTTCCAGCAACTGATGGGCCCGGTGGACGTCCGTGACGTCAAGGACAGTACCGATAAAAGCGTCCGGTTTTTGCCCCTGGGCTAAAAAGACCCGTCCCTGGACGCGCACCCAGCATATCTCGCGGTCGACCGCTCGTATGACGCGGAAAACGGCGTCAAAAAACCGCTGGCTCTTATCCCGGACGGCCGCCGTGGCTTCCGCGATCAGACGGTCCCGGTCCTCGGGGTGGACGCCATCCAGCAGGAAGGCCACGTTGGTGGCCTGGGTCAGGGGCGCGCCCCAGATGTGGAGCGTCTCGTCGGAGCAATGGAAACTTTTATCCGTCAGCACGTATTCCCAGGTGCCCATGCGCGTGGCGGCGATGGCCATCCGGCTGCGCTCCCGTTCCTCGGCGAAGGTGCGCTCGATGCGTTTTTGCTCGGTGATGTTGCGCGCGATCTTGGACACGCCGATAACATTCCCCTGGCTGTCGTGTATGGGGGATATCGTCAGTGAAATATCCAGCAGCTGACCCTCTTTGGTGCGGCGTTTGGTTTCGAAGTGCTCCACCCGCTCACCACGCCGGATCCGGTCCAGGATCAGCGGTTCCTCGTCCCACCGGTCTTCGGGGATGAGCAGGAGGATCGACTGACCGACGATCTCGTCGGCCGTATAGCCAAAAATACGCCTGGCGGATTGGTTCCAGCTGGTCACGACCCCGTCCAGCGTTTTGCCGATGATGGCGTCTTCGGAAGAAACGACGATCGCGCTCAGCCAGGCGCTTTTGGCTTCCCGGTCGGTTTGTTCGGTCACGTCCGTCAGGGTGACGATCGCGCCGGACACGGAACCGTCGGGCGCCAGCAGCGGTCTTGAATGCGGTCGTACGAGGCGCTGGCTGCCGTCCGGCCGCGTCAGGACGAAATCGGTTTGTTCCGGGGGAAGGTGCTCGCCGGGCACCGGCCGTCTGCCCAACAGCCTGGAGGCGGCTTCGTTGGTGTGCCGGATGCTCCCTTTGCGGTCAAGTAGAAAAACGGCGTCGGGTAAGCCTTCCAGGATCTGGCATACATCCATCTGCTCGATGATCAACTCAGGATGCAACGGTTTGATGTTTTTGGAGCATTCCGCCCAGCTCACGGCGAAGGGCCGCCAGGCTGGCGGGTTTGATCAGGTAATCGGACGCGCCCAGTCGTTCGCAATTCTCGATGTCCTTCGGGTTCGTGGAGGTGGAATAGATAATAACGGGGGTCTGTTTGTGCCGGTCCATTTCGCGGATGCGCTTCAGGCAGTCGATGCCGTCCATCTTCGGCATGTTCAGGTCGAGGAAAATGACATCCGGAGCCCAACCGCCGTCGTGGTCCAACCGGTTCAGGGCTTCAGAAGGTTCCGTGATGGTATCCGTCTTGATGGCGGGGTTGATCCCCTGGACGATCAACGACCAGATTTCACAATCGTCGAGGTCGTCGTCGATGAGCAAACAATGCAACGGTTGCGTCATGTTGTCTGGGTTAAACTGCGGATCAATGTTAAGAAATGGCTGGAACATTTAGAAATAATTTTTTCATAATCAACTAGTTGTGGATTTATTTCCCCATTTTAAATGAGGGGTGTAATTTATAGGGCAGTTGTTTTTAATGCCGTAATCCGCCGTCTCATTTTTTCCCTTTCCATTACCTGTTCCCCGAGCAGCTCCTTGAGGTAACCCGGCATCAGGGGGTCGTCCAGCAGGTGGTGGTAAATCTCTTCCACGGCCCATTCCGCCGATTCGCAGTTCATCAGCACGGCGTGCCGGTTGTGGCTATTGTACTGGCCGCCCGCTTTGATCCACGCCCGGTAAAGGGGGCCGGTGTCCGCGGCCCGCGTCATCCCAAGGTCGTCCAGCTCTTCAAAAAGAAAAACGTTCAGATCACGGCTTTTTCGGAGGTTACTCTCAAACGCGGCGCCGAGGTCTTTGTCTTCCGGCGGCAGCGAGGGTATCCATTTTTCATACCAGCTGATGCGGTCCGCGTTGATCTGGATCAGGTCGCTCAGGATATCGGCAATGTTCCGGTTTGTGAGGGGAGTCATAGGGGTAGTGTAGAAAAACTATTGTGCCAGATTTTATACACCTGCAGCGTACCGGCACGGCACCGTTCTTGAGGGGGTTCGATCAAACGATTATTCAAAAATGGTCTCATGAGTCTTGTCCGCTATAAACAGAAACGTCGTTTTGACAAAACCCCGGAACCCCAGGGCGGCGCCGCTGGCGGGGGAGCGCTCCATTTTGTGGTCCAGCAGCACGCCGCCTCGCACCTGCACTACGACTTCCGACTGGAAATGGACGGCGTGTTAAAAAGCTGGGCCATCCCCAAAGGGCCGTCCCTGAACCCTGACGACAAACGCCTGGCTATGCAGGTCGAAGACCATCCCTACGATTATAAGGATTTCGAGGGCGTCATCCCCGGGGGCAACTACGGCGCCGGGACGGTCATCGTCTGGGACGAGGGGACCTACGAGCCGCTCGAAGAGCCGGCGGCGCCCACACCCGCGGCGCGCCCTAAATCCGCGAAGCCCGAGGCGTCCGCCGCTGCCCAGGAAAAACGCCTGCTCGCCGACCTCAAAAAGGGCTCGCTCAAAATCCGCCTCCACGGCCACAAGCTCAAGGGCGAATTCGCCCTGGTCCACATCCACGGCCGCGGCGACAACGCCTGGCTCCTGATCAAGCACCGCGACAAATACGCCAGCGACGCCGACGTCACCCGCAAGAACAAGTCGGTCCTTTCCGGAAAAACGCTCGCCGGCATGGCCAAGGACCCCAAGGCCGCCCAATGGGGCTCGCCGCGCAAAACGGCCACGAAGGCCGCCGCAAAGGCGACCGCGCCCACCAAGAGGGCGGCGCCGCGCAAAAAGTCCGACCGGGCGGCAAAAACCGCCGCGCCGGCGCCCCCCGACGCCGACGCGGTCAAAGAACGCCTCGCGGCACTCGCGGGCAAGCGCCGCGCCGCCATGCCGAAGGACATCGACCCGATGCTCGCCACGCTCGTGGACAAGCCCTTTGACGACCCGGGGTGGATATACGAGGTAAAATGGGACGGCTATCGTTCCATTGCCTATGTACAGGGCGCCCGGACGGTCTTGCGGTCCAGGAACAACAAAGCCTTCGAAGAAAAGTACTACCCCATCAAGGACGCGCTGGAAAAGTGGCCGGTCAGGGCCGTCATCGACGGTGAGATCGTCGTCACCAACGACCGCGGCCAGTCGGACTTCAACAAGTTGCAGAACTGGCGGAGCGAAGCGGACGGGCCGTTGCATTACTATGTCTTTGACCTGTTGTGGCTGGAGGGCTATTCGCTGCTGAACGTGCCCCTGACCGAACGCAAGGAGCTGTTAAAATCCATCCTCCCCGAAACCGGCAACGTCCACTATAGCGAGGGATTCGCGACAAAAGGCACGCAGTTTTTCCGCGCAGCGGAGGCTAATGGCCTGGAGGGCATGATCGCCAAGGAGGCCGATTCCCTTTACCATCCCGGCGCCCGTTCCAACCAATGGCTGAAGGTCAAGACACTGAAACGACAGGAGGTCGTCATTGGCGGGTACACGCGGAATGCCGGCAGCCCAAAGCTGTTCAGCGCCCTGCTGGTGGGCGTCTATGATCGGGGCAAGCTCGTCTATACCGGGAAAATCGGTACCGGTTTCGACGACCGCGGCCAACGGGAGATGATGAAACAGTTCAAACCCCTGGAGACCAAAACCGTTCCCTTTGCCCAAACGCCCAACGTCAACAGCCCGTCCCGCTTCCGCCCCGATCCGCCCCACGCCGACGCTGTTTGGTTAAAGCCGAAGCTCGTCTGCGAGGTGACTTTCCGCGAGCTCACCGAGGACGGGGTGATGCGTCATCCCTCCTTCCAGGGGATGCGCGAAGACAAGGCCGCGGGAGACGTCCACCTCGAACGCGCAAAGCCAACGGACGAGGCCATCACCCCAAAAAAATCGTCTATGTCCAAAACCGCCCGCGCCACGCTCATCAACCCCACCGAGGACACCCAAACCAAGACCGTCGACGGTCATGAGCTGTCGCTGACCCATATGAAAAAGGTCTACTGGCCGAAGGAAGGGTACACCAAGGGGGACGTCCTGAATTATTACTATAAGATCGCGCCCTACATCCTTCCCTACATGACCCGCCGGCCGCAGTCGCTCAACCGCTTTCCGGACGGGATCAACGGCGAAGCCTTTTACCAGAAGGACGTCACGGGGAAGGCGCCGGACTGGGCCGAGCTTTTCCCCTACCACGCGGAGGGCGACAGCCACCAGCGAAACTTCCTGGTCTGTAATGGAGAGGCGAGCCTGCTCTGGATGGCCAACCAGGGCTGTATCGAAATGAACCCGTGGAGCAGTACGGTGGACCGGCCGGATAACCCCGACTGGTGCGTGATCGACCTCGACCCGACCAAAAAGAACGACTTTGACAATGTTATCCAGACCGCGCTGGTCACGCGCCAGGTTCTCGACGCCATCAAGGTCCCTTCATACCCCAAAACCACGGGCTCGACCGGTATCCACATCTATATCCCGCTGGGGGGAAAGTATACCTACGAGCAGTCCAAGGAGTTCGCCCGCGTGATCGTAAAACTGGTCGGGCAGCAGCTGCCCGACACCACCACGATAGAGCGAACCGTGTCCGCGCGTAAGAATAAGATATACCTGGATTTCCTCCAGAACCGCCCGCAGGCGACGCTGGCGACGGTGTATTCCCTCCGTCCCAAACCCGGGGCCACCATATCGATGCCCCTCCATTGGGAAGAAGTAAAGAAAGGCCTGAAGATGACGGACTATACCATCGGCAACGTACCCGACCTGTTGAAGGAGCGCGGGGATATTTTCAAACCGGTGCTGGGGAAGGGCATTGACCTCGACGCCGTCGTCAAGCGGATCAGTTCGACTTTTGGTGCTTGATGATTTCTTCCCGGGCTGTCCCGTGTGGGAACCCCGGGAAGTCCTGGTCGATCTTCGGGTCGTTACTGCTGGCGACGTCTTCCTTTTTTGTCATCGGCTTTTTTGTCATCGCGGGCTTTTTCTTTTTGGTGTTCATGAGCTGGCGTTTTGCAATAAATACCGCAAAGGACATACCTATTCCCGTTTCCGGCCCGTAGATTGCGGACAAATACAAAAACCCGATTATGCGATCCATCTGGACGGGAGCCATCGGCTTCGGGCTCGTGACTATCCCCATCAAGCTATACAGCGCGGTCCAGGGCAGCGAGCTCGACCTGGACATGCTCGATAAAAAGGATCACGCGCGGATCCATTTCAAACGCGTCAACGAAAACACGGAAAGGGAAGTCCCGTGGGAGAACATCGTCAAGGGCTATAACTACAACGGAAAATACGTCGTCCTGGACGACAAGGACTTTGCTGCGGCGAGCCCCGAAAAGACCCAGCGGATCGAGCTCTTCCAGTTCTGTAAGGAGTCCGAGATCGACAGCATCTATTACGAGACGCCCTACTTCCTGGAGCCGGACAAAAGCGGGAGCAAACCCTACGCCCTCCTCCGCAGCGCGCTCGAAGACGCGGAAATGGCGGGCATCGGCAGCTTCGTGATGCGCAATAAGGAACACCTGGTGGTGCTGAAGCCCTACAAGAACATGTTAATCGCCCAGCAGATCCGCTTCCAGGAAGAAGTCCGCGAACCCGAGGGGCTGAAGCTCCCGTCGGCCAAGACCGGCGTCACGGCGGCCGAGACCAGGATGGCGCTGGCGCTGATCAAACAAATGACGGGGACCTTCGACATCGCGGCGTATAAGGACACCTATTCGGCCGCGCTGATGAAGGTGATCGAAAACAAGGCCAAGGGCAAAAAGCTCCCCGAACCGAAACTGCGCGTGGTCCATAAACAAACCACCGATTTGATGGAGCAGCTGAAGGCGAGCCTTGGGGGCGGCGCGGCCTCGAAAACGGCAAAAAAGAAAAAGGCCTCCTGATAAGAAGCCGCTACTTCCGCGAGCGTTATCTTCACGGCCGTGAGAGCCCTCCTTATAGTCGTCATCATCCTGGCGCCGGTATTTCCCTGGTGGTTCGGGACGAATTACGCCATCCCGGGGGATAACCCCCAGACCGGCGCGGGTATAGCGCTGGGGCGCAAGCTGTTTTACGAGCCGCTGCTGTCGAAGAACAACCAAATTAGTTGCGCGACGTGTCACCGGCAAAGTCTCGCGTTTACCGATGGGCAGGCGGTGAGCCCCGGCGTCGACGGGAAGGCGACCGGCCGGAACGCCATGTCGCTGAGTAACCTTCTCTGGGAAAAGAGTTTCTTTTGGGACGGCCGGGTGCGCTCGCTGGAAGAGCAGGCCCGTTTTCCGATGACCAACGAGCACGAGATGGGCCAGACGCTGGCCGTCGCCGCCGCAAAACTGCAGGCCTCCGCCGCCTACGCCCCGCTTTTCCACGCCGCGTTTGGCGAAAGCGGCATCACCGGCGACAATATCGTCAAAGCGCTGGCGCAGTTCGAACGCACGCTGATCTCCTGCGACGCGCCATACGACCGGTACCTCCAGGGCGCTTACGTACCCACCGCGCAGGAGCAAAGGGGCCTCGCCCTTTTTGGCAGCAAGGGCTGCGCGCATTGCCACGAAACGCCAAAAACCTTCGCGAACCGCTTCGACAACAACGGGCTGGACAGCCTGCCGGCCGATCCCGGGCGGGCCGCGGTCACCGGTCTGGCGGCCGACCGGGGCCGGTTTAAGGTCCCGACGTTGCGGAACGTTGCCCTGACGGCGCCGTATATGCACGACGGGCGCTTCAGGACGCTGGAAGAGGTGCTGGACCATTATGGCGATCACCTCGTAAAAGGCGCCGGGCTCAGCGCACAGCTCAGGGACCAGCCACCGCTCAGCGCACAGGACCGCAGGGACATCATCGCCTTCCTGGACATGCTCACCGATGCTACCTTCATACACAACCCGCAATACGCTGCACCATGAAAATATCCATTACGGCCGCGCCGGCGGTCGCCGCCGCGCTGGCGATCCTCGGCTTGACACTGGCGACCCTCGCGCCCCTCGGCTCCGCGCGCGCGCAAACGGCCGCCACGCCCGCTCAAACGACCTCCGATGACATCACGGTTACCCGTGACAACACACCCGCGCAAGTGATCCACCACGCCGACTGGTCCTCCTTCCGGCGTATCGAAACCACCCAAAAGGACCGGGACGGCGCCAGCCACGTGTACTCCGGCGTGGCCGTGTCGGACCTGCTCCAAAAGGCAGGCGTGCCCATGGGGAAA